>CAMKDG010000018.1 GCA_946411205.1 uncultured Desulfotomaculum sp. | reverse complement strand
GGGGTAACTCTCTCCGGCGGTGAGGCGCTTTGTCAAATTGATTTTGTAGCAGAATTGGTGAAAAATTGCAAAAAGAAAGGGATTGCTGTGGCGGTGGATACCTGCGGCTACGTTCCCTTTAGCAGCTTTGCACGCATTCTCCCAGAGGTAGATATTTTTCTTTACGACCTGAAGCTAATGGACCCTGTACGACACCAACAATACACCGGGGCTGATAACCGTTTGATTTTGGAAAATCTACATAAGTTGGCGACAGAAGGGGCGACTATTCACCTAAGACTCCCCCTGATAGAGGGAGTTAATACAGATAACGACCACCTAAAGCAGATAATTGAATTTACCAAGGGCATGAATATTGCGTTAGTTAACTTATTACCGTATCATGATCTTCATCGATCGAAGTATTGCAGGTTGGCTAGGCCCTATGAGCATCACCTAATGACAACGCCCAGTGAAGAAAAATTGCAAGAAATAAAGGGGCTCTTGGAAGCCCATCAATTTAAAGTGAAAATTGGAGGTTGACGTATCTATGGAACGGGGTATGAATGAAAGAATTCGTCAATTAAGAAAACAAAGTCTGACTGTGGAGCCTGCTATTTCCATTGAGCGGGCGGTACTGGTTACCGAAGCCTATGAAAAGTATGCTGGTACAGTAGAAATTCCCATCCTAAGGGCGTTAACGTTTAAGCATATTTTAGAAAATAAAAACCTTTGTATCAACGAAGGGGAACTGATTGTCGGTGAAAAGGGAGAGGGTCCCCAATCTGCCCCCACCTTCCCAGAACTATGCTGTCACACCCTGGAAGATTTCGAGGTCATGCATCAAAGGGAAAAAATTTCTTTTAAAGTCAGTGCAGAGGCCAAGCAAGTACAGGCGGAAAAGATTATTCCCTACTGGCAGAAACGTTCCTTGCGGGAAACAATCCTCCGTCATATGAGCCCAGAATGGAAAGCCTGCTATGAAAGCGGTATTTTTACAGAATTTATGGAACAGCGTTCTCCCGGTCATACCGTGGCTGACGGCAAAATGTACCAGAAAGGGTTCCTTGACTTTAAGCAGGAAATTCAACAGGCCATTGATAACCTTGATTTATTGGAAGATGAGCAAGCCTATGAGAAAAAAGCACAGCTAGAAGCTATGAAAATATGCTGTGATGCCATCATTACCTTTGGCCAGCGTTACGCTGCCTATGCCCGGGCAAGGGCAGCCCAGGAGGCAGATCCCAAGCGTCAAGCAGAATTATTGGGTATCGCTGCCAATTGTGATGTGGTACCGGCTCACAAACCGGAAACCTTTGCCCAAGCCATCCAGATGTATTGGTTTGTGCATATTGGAGTTACCACCGAATTAAATAACTGGGATGCCTTTAGCCCCGGCAGGCTGGACCAGCATCTTGATCCATTTTATCAAAAAGACCTAGCAGAAGGGACTCTGACAGAGGAGCAGGCCAAAGAACTGCTGGAATGTTTATGGGTGAAGTTCAACAACCAACCGGCGCCTCCCAAGGTGGGGATTACCCTTAAAGAGAGCGGTACCTATACTGATTTTGCCAATCTGAACACGGGTGGTGTGAAGGCGGACGGTTCCGATGGGGTCAATGAGGTGAGCTATTTAATACTGGATGTGATGGATGAAATGAAGCTGCTGCAGCCCAGTTCCAATGTCCAGATCAGCCGCAAGACACCCCATCAGTTCATCAAAAGGGCTTGTGAGATTTCCCGCAGGGGCTGGGGTCAACCGGCCTTTTACAACACCGATGCGATTATTCAAGAACTTTTACGGGCTGGGAAAGACATTGCGGACGCCAGAGAAGGCGGCGCCAGTGGTTGTGTGGAGACCGGCGCCTTTGGTAAAGAAGCCTATATTTTAACCGGCTATTTCAACCTACCTAAAATACTGGAAATCACTTTAAATAACGGTTATGATCAGGTTTCCGGTCAACAGCTAGGGCTAACCACCGGCTATGCCACGGACTATCTAAGCTATCAGGAGCTATTTGCAGCCTTTGAAAAGCAAGTAAATCACTTTACAGATATCAAAATTAAGGGTAATCACATGATTGAAAAAATTTATGCCAGCCAAATGCCTTGTCCCTTTTTATCCGTTACCGTCAGTGATTGTATTAAAAAAGGCCTGGATTATAACGCCGGAGGTGCCAGATACAATACCTCCTATATTCAAGGCGTGGGTATTGGTACCCTCACCGATTGCCTAACGGCTATCAAATACAATATATTTGAACATAAAAAATTCACCCTGCAGGAGCTTATGCAGGCCCTGGAGGCTAATTTCGTCGGCTATGAACAGATCCGCCATCTGGTGCAGAACAAAACGCCTAAATACGGGAACGATGATGACTTTGCCGACACCATTATGTTGACTGCCTTTAATGTCTTCTATGATGCAGTAAACGGGAGAAAGAATAGGAAAGGGGGAAGCTATCGTATTGATATGCTGCCCACCACCTGCCATGTCTACTTTGGTTCTGTGACCAGAGCTACCCCCAACGGCAGGCTGGCCTGGAAACCTCTCTCCGAGGGCATTTCTCCGGAACAGGGTTCAGACCGCCAAGGACCCACCGCAGTGATTAAATCCGCAGCCAAAATGGATCATTTGCGCACCGGCGGAACCCTCTTGAACCAAAAATTCAATCCTTCTGTAGTAGCAGGGAATGATGGCTTGGAAAACATGGTTTCCCTGGTAAGGACTTATTTTAACATGGATGGACACCATATTCAGTTTAACGTGATTGATCGGAAAACTCTCTTGGCTGCCCAGGAGCGGCCCGAAGAATACAAGGGCTTGATCGTCAGAGTAGCCGGCTACAGTGATTTATTCCACAACCTAAGTAAAGAATTGCAAGATGAAATTATCGAAAGAACAGAACAAAGCTTCTGTTAAGTAGGTAAGCACAGAGGGAACCCGGATAACGGACACTAAAAAAGTCCTTTATCCGGGTTTCTGCATTCATCACTTGTTAAACATGATCTTCTCGTTATTGAACATCCAGGTTAGCACAAAACCGCAAGCTACGGATAGCAGAAGGTTCACCAGCACTGTGATGGATATATAGGTTGCGGTAGCGTTGAAAGAGAGTATTCCCACCATACTCTGCACACTGTTGTAGACCGGGATGAAATAATACAGTGTTTCAGTTTGGGCCGTGCCACTAAACATGCCTGTAACTCCCACCAGCATAACCACAATCATCAAAGGCATAACGGAGGTCTGTGCCTCTTTTACGGTTTTGGCATAGGCGGAAACAATGGAAATCATTGAAATGAATAACAATACTGTGGAGAGCACCACCGCTGCGAGCATGGCGTAATCAACGAAGCCATAAAAAGCGGTCGGCATACCTTTGGTAGCACTCATAAACCTCGGCAGGGACAGTAGCGTTCCTAAAATGCTGGAGGAGCCGGAAATCAGTGCGACAATTGCAAGGGCAATGATTTTTCCCATAACTAGTTCGCTGCGCTTTACCGGCGTGATGAGCATAGTAGCAATGGTACCACGCTCTTTCTCTCCGGCAATCGCTTCGAGGGCAACAGCCATACAACCAGAGAACAGGAATATCATTAGCAACATCGGCAGCATAGAAGAGAAGAGAAGGCCTGAAGCATCCTTCTTGGTAGCGAGGTTAAAGGGATCTTCACCCGCGTTAACATCGAATTTATTGGCCAGGGAACTTTCGTAGGTGTTCAGAAGGGTGGTCAGCAGGTTATAGGCCTTGGAGGACTCGGTTCGCGTAGTGTTATAATACAACGCCACATGAGGAGCCGTCTCGCCTGAAGCTGGGTTATGAGCCGCAACCTGAACATCAAAATTTTCGGGGAACACGGCCAGCAAATCAAGCTTTTTTTCGGCAATGGCGATCTTGGCGTCTGCTATTTTACCCACATCAATGGCTGTAAAGTCAGCTGCCATATCCCCAGTCAAGGTCGAGATAGATTTTGGCAGATTCACCGTGGAAATCGTATATCTATAATCACTGTCGGACTTGAATAGGCCCGACAGGGTACTGCCCATGAAGGAATAGATAAGATAGATCATCATGCCGGGCAGCAGAACAGCCGTCAGCATCAGTCGCTTGTCACCAAAAAAACGAGCAAGCTCTTTTTTTATAATGATCATAACGATGTTTTTCATACCACCACACCCATCGTTTCCGAATAGATCTTAAAAAATCGGTCTTCTAAAGTCTTTCCCCCCCGAATATCGTCGAGCTTGCCACAGGCGGCCATGCTGCCTTTTATGATAATGCCGACTCTATCGCAAATTTTTTCAACTAGGCTGAAAATATGTGTGGAAACGAGAATGGTTTTCCCCTGAGCACGGAGCGCGATCAAGTAGTCCGTGACCACCTTAGCGGTAATGACATCAAGGCCGTTTGTTGGCTCGTCAAAGATAATGATTCCGGGATCATGGACGAGGGAAATTGCTAAGGATACCTTCTGCTTCATACCAGTGGAGAGGTTGGCAATTTTGACCTCAGCAAAATTGTTGATGCCGAACTTTTCAAATAGATCCCTTTTACGCTGGTCACGCAGCTTTGGGTTGATGCCATGGAGCGAAGCAAAGAAATTATAGAGATAGTTGGGGGTGAAAAATTCCTCCAATTTCAATTCACTGGTCAGAAAGCCGATTTTTGTGCGGACAATCTCCGGCTGCGAAACGACGTTGGCCCCAGCCAAAACAGCTTCGCCGCTGTCTGGCTTGATAAGGGTGGCAAGCATACGGAGTGTGGTGGTTTTACCAGCGCCATTTGGTCCCAAAAGACCAAAAATTTCTCCCTGCTCTACCGTGAAGGACAGATCAGTTACCGCATGAATGACCTTTTCCCGGCTTTTTGCTAACTTTTGCTGCTTGGTAGAAAGCGTGAAGGATTTGTTAAGGCCGATTACACGAATAATATCTTTCATAAATTTGCTCCTTTCATGTATTCAACCGAATCATTCCCGTAGTGTTGTCTTATAGTTTGTCCTGGACCGAATCGGGTTCTTTAGACGATAGCACTATTATACATTACAAACCGGACAAACCGGCGATAAACCAGCCAGTTATACATAGTAATGTCAAAGATGGAAAAACTAACAATGGTGATGACAATGAATTGGTGGAAAGAACTGAAACAAACCTTTACCTATAAGCCGAACAGTGATCGGGAAGGTTTTGTGTTAGAAGAAACGCCTGAAGAGAGAGCAATGGTAAAAAAGGATAGACCGGTTGAAACAGATCAAGCTGGGGATGCCAATGCTGCTGAAGAGGAAGCAGCAAAGCCCCAGCCGAAAATGCGTTCCCGCTTAAAGCGACCCGAAAAAATAACGGGTCGGGAGAGGTCTGAACAGAAACAAACCAAAACGGAAGAAGAAAAGAAGGAACCAGTTTCAGCCAAGGAAGATCAGAAATTCAGTCAAAAACAAAAGAACTCGACAACTGATCTAAGAAAACCACTAAAAATGTACCAGGTTCAAGAAGATCAAGATCCAGAACAGGTCAGCCCTTATTTAGAAGTTAACCAAAAGCGCATCGAAGAAATCTATGACATACCGAATAACAAAGACTTTATTATCCGGGAGTTTACCATTGCTGTGGTGCCACCCGTCAAGGCCTTTGCCGTATTTATGGAAGGCATGAGTGACAAGACATCCATCAATACTTATGTACTGCAGCCCTTAATGCTGTTTTCCAATTTTCAGCCCACAGTAGATGGTTACCTCATAGACCATATTGAAAAACGGGTATTAATCGGCAACCAGGTCAATGTTCACGATGAATTTGAGCAAATTGTAGCCGGTGTGAATTTTGGTTCCACTGCCGTTTTTGTGGAGGGCTGCGATCAAGCTCTGCTGGTGGAAACCAAGGGTTGGGAACACAGGGGTATATTTTATCCGGTTAATGAACAGGTTATCCGAGGTCCCCAGGAAGCCTTTAGCGAAACCTTGCGGGCTAATACAGGACTTATACGGAAACAAATACGCTCTGCCAAATTAACTACTGAGATGGTTAAGGTAGGGGAAACAACCCATCGTGATGTGGCTATTATGTATTTGCGAGATGTGGTCAATCCGAAGCTGTTAAAAGAGGTTAAGCGAAGAATTGAATCTCTCCAAGTTGATGGTATCGTCGATAGCGGCATTTTAGAGCAATATATAGAGGAACGTCCTTGGAATATTGCTCCGCAGGTGATGGCTACGGAAAGACCGGATCGGGTTGCTTTTCATATCCTGCGGGGCAAAATTGCGATTCTCCTGGACGGCAGTCCTTATGCACTGGTGGTTCCCACCACGATGTTCGACCAGCTACATACCATGGATGATTATTTTCTCCGTCCGCTGTATGGCACCTTCCTGCGGCTGATTAGAACGGTTGCTTTTTATATTTCCTTTCTAACACCAGGTATTTATCTGGCCATTGTTTTATTTCACAAAGAGATGGTTCCCACGGAACTGCTATTGGCTATAGCTGGAGCCAGGGAAAAGGTACCCTTTCCTAGTTTAGTAGAGGTTATTATCATGGAAGTATCCTTTGAACTCATTCGAGAGGCTGGCCTCCGTGTACCGGGAGCTGTGGGGAATACCATTGGTATTGTAGGGGCATTGATTTTGGGACAGGCAGCGGTACAGGCCAATATTGTCAGTCCCATTCTGATCATTATCGTGGCGGTTACCGGTCTGTCTTCCTTTGCGGTACCCTATTACTCGTTGCAATTTTCCCTGCGTATCATCCGTTTTGCCTATATCTTTTTAGGTGCAGCCTTGGGCTTTGTGGGTATTATCTTTGGTTTATTTGTGCAAATGCATATGTTGTCTTCTCTTAAATCCTTTGGGGTACCTTATTTAGCCCCCATGTCGCCAACCACCGATTCGACCGGGGATGTGCTGCTGCGCAAACCAGTCTTTTCTTGGGAAAAGAGACCTGATTTTCTAAATACTCAGCAAGAGCGATTTCAGCCTAATATCGCCAGAGGTTGGGTGAAAGAATCCAGCAAAAGGAAGAGAAAATCTTGATAAGAGAAGGAAAATTTGGTTTTGCCGAAGGGGTTTCCCTGCTTCTAATTTCCAATCTTGCTACCATATATTTGGTGGAACCCAGTGTAGCCATTGAATTGGGAAAAAACATGGCCTGGTTAATGGCTCTGTTTACGATGGCAGTCATGCTATTACAATACTGGATTATTGTTTCCTTGATGAAAAGACATCAGGGAACCACCATTATCGAAGCCAGCGAACAACTTGTGGGTCCTTATCTGGGGATACTATGTAATTTGTTATTTGCTTTGTATTTTATTATAGAGGAGGCCATTCTCATCAGAAGGTATGGTGAGGCTTTATTAACTGCGGCCTTGCCCACGACTCCGATCAGTGTGATTATGGTGACCCTCACTTTGGCAGCGATTATTAGCTGTTATTATGGTTTAGAGACCATCGCCAGGGTATCCCGAATATCCATCACCTTTATCCTCGGAGGGATCCTTATTTTGTTTGTGGCGGTACTAAATTACGTTGATGTTACTAATTTTTATCCGCTGTGGAGCATGAATCCTCTAAAAATAATAACAGAGGGTCAATATAAATTACTCATTTTAAGCGAGGGTCTTTTAGCTGCCGTAATTTTTCATTCCTTTGGCAACTGGCAAAACTGTCGTTCGGTTGGTTTGGTAGCTATTTCTGCTAGCGGAATCATTCGAACAATCTTAATTCTCTTACTGATTCTGGGCTTAGGGGTGGAATTAGCTTCAGAAAAAGTTCTTCCCTTCTTTAATCTCAGCCGTTTGGTTAGTTTTGGTCGCTTTTTTCAGCGTGCAGAATCGGTCTTCTTGTTAACCTGGGCTATGGTGGGTTTTCTTAAACTGTCCATTACCTTGTATGCCTCAACAGTTATTTTAGCCCGAACCTTTCGATTACAAGATTATCGTCCCCTTCTCTGGGCAGTGAGCCTATTGTGTTTTAGTGTAAGTATCATACCACCAGATGTAGAGACCATAGGAACTCTGAATCTAAATTATTTTACTGTTTGGGGACTGATCCCCACCATTGTACTACCATTTTTACTCTTAGTGGTGTCTCTAGTTAGGAAACGAGAGAGAAAACAGGAGGATACTTCAGAAGCAGGTAACCATTAAGGGAACTGGTCTGAACTTTAAAGTAGATGGAGGGTTTGCATGAAAGATAAAACAAAAGGAGTCAAGCTGTGTGTCAAAATAGTTTGCTTACTTTGTTTAATATCTACCAGTGTCGGTTGCTTGGGAGCTAGAGAAACGGACCAGCTAGCCTTTGTTTTAGCCATAGGTTTTGATAAAGCTGAGAACAATCAACAGGAAGTAACGATAACCATTGCCAATACCCTAGCCTTCTCTAGTACAGGCGGCAGCGGTGGACAGAATGCTGCATCCTATGAGACTGTCAGCGTGAAAGCACCGAGTGCTTGGGAAACTGGGAACCTTTTTAACAGTTTCAACAGCCGAGAGTTAGCCTATATGCATACCAAGGTATTTGTTATCGGAGAAGAAACAGCCAAAGACGGTATCGAAAAATACCTTACAGCCGTCTCCCGCTTTCGGGAAGCACGGGGTAACAGTTCCCTCTACATCTGCAAGGGTAAAGCCAAGGATTTTTTAATGAATAATAAACCAGTATTGGAAACCTCTCCGGCTAAACAAATTGAATTAGTTGAAAACACTTCAAAAATCATAGGTTATTTTCCGGTAACTACTGTCAATAATTTTTTAAAGGGTCTAAAGGACCTGCATAGTTCACCCGTTGCTGGCTTGGTTGGGATTCATAAAACGGATAAGGATGAACAAGTAGAAAAATTGCTGCGAGAGACTACAGACCCTTTGCAGGAACCCTATTATGCTGGAGCGGTTCCTAGAACAGGCGGCAATAAGGCCGAGTTTATTGGCACGGCGGTATTTAAAGATGATAAAATGGTTGGCGTTTTATCTGGAAGTGAGACCCGAACCATGTTACTACTACAGGGAAAATTAACTTCCAGCATGTATAATATGACTGACCCCAAACATGATAACTTCAATATTGCCATAAACCTAAGACAGGCCAGAAAGCCGGAAATTAGAATAAAACATGAGGCCGATGGGCTCAAGATTGAAGAAACCGTATTTTTGGAAGGAGAATTTGTAGCCATCGAAAGTGGAGAAAACTATGAAGGAATCGAAACAAAGCGGCAGTTGGAACAAGCTTTTAGCCGGGAGGTCGAAAAACAAGCGAAGGAGTTAATTGCCAAGACAAAGGAACAAAATTATGGAGATATTTTTCAATATGATCGTTATTATCGCAAAGAATTAGCAACTTGGGAAGAATGGAAAAATTTAAACTGGAAAGAAATCTACGATCAGACAGAAATCAATATTATTTGTAAAACCAATATCCGTCGACCAGGATTTTTGAGACAAACATTACCCATATTAAGGGCGGAGGAAAAATGAATTACCTGCTAGCCTTAATTCCGTTGGCCGTTGGTTTTTATACTAGTTCCTTTGTAGTCTGGTTATGGAATCATCAAAACAAGCGGGGAGCCGTAGGGACCATGATGCTGACTCTTATTACCATGGCGGTGTGCTTTTATGCCATTTTCTTTAGGAAGGGGTTTGAGTGAAAAAGAATAGCCTTAAGCCTTAAGCCATAGGATTTTCTAAAAACTAACAGGATTCCATAAAGTCCATGCAGAATAGTACCTATGGATAACCATGTAGGATGTGATTCCATGGATATAAAGGTACAGCCTTGGCCCGTGGGAGGTGCGGGAGATTTAGCCCAGGCCTTGGAGAAAACCTTTACAGAGGAATGGGGCGGCCCCAAAAGCGCTTTGGCGTTAGCCTATTTACGGGAAACGGTCATTCCTGAACTGGTTTTTTGTTTAAGGATAAACTGGCATTTTTTTGATAATGCCACCTTTCGTACGATCCTTACGGCCAAGCTAAATACACAGTTTGCTTATCCGCCTGCTTTTGCCGAAGGGCTGTCTGGGGATTTATTAAAGTGTGCCAAGGAAGTGTTGGGACTAAGCCCGGTAGCCAATAACCATCCCTGGCAACCTTGGGAAACGATTCTGCGTATGTTTACCATTGGTTATCGCTTACCGGAAATTGTGCAAAAAACCGGCTATCCCGAAGCCTACTTGGATATTTTTAAGAAAAATTATTTGCGGCTCCAGGAAGTAATTCAGGTGCTAGGAGAAAGTAGCGAAGAACAGGTTTTGGTTCACCGAAATTTAGCTGGAGCTGAAATTCAGATGCTCCGCTTTATGATCGATTTTCGAAACCGCTTTCAGGTATTTGAGAATTATTTGGAACGGTTACAGGCTGAACAAATCATTATGGAATTGGGACTGGAACTGGAACCGGATAGCCTCATCCGTATATTTGAGGGCCTTTTTGAAGTTGAAAGACAGGTGAATCCTAGTCGTTTTGTAGATATTCTCAAGGGTGCTAAATCTGCTTGGTTAACAGGCGAGAGTTTCTTTACCAAAACGCGGGGTTATGGAATTTTAGCCAACTGGCCGAAAAAACAAATTACCACTCTATTAGAACGTTTACAAGAAGCGAATATTATAATAAGTGATGCCAGCCATGATCAGGTGTTAAGCCTTTCCGAACAGGCTGCCCGGCTTATTGTGCCTTTGGTAGTTCCGGGACTGGCAGATGAGGTGCAGAATACGTTACGCAGCAAAGCCCGGGATAAGATCTCACGGAGTACTGCTGTACTGCAGGGTAAAAACCCGGAGGTTACTGTCCACGTCATCCGAGAACTGGTGCGTCGGGGAGATACTAGCGTAGTGGTTTGTTTTAAGGCCCTACAGAGACGGGTAACGAAAAAGGTATTCTTACAAATTGTCTGGGCCTGCGGCCAATTGGGTGGCAAGGATGCTATCAGCCTATTAAGTAAAGCTATCTTGGATCGGGACAGTCTGGTTAGGGTGCGTTCCTGCCAAGCTATGGGGCAAATGGCTGAACAATCCTTTTACTTCGCCTTAATTAATGCTTTAGAAGACCCCGTGGCCTTAGTCAGGGAGAATGCTGCCATCGCCTTACGTAAACTAAAAATGCCCAGTGCTTTAAAGCATTTGGAACAGTTAATTGACAACATGGAGGAAGAACTTCAGGTACAGCGGGCCGCCAGAGAGACCCGAGCTATTTTACTGCAAGAGAAAGAACAGAGAGAATCAGAATAGGCCCTGATTGGGCCTTAATTTTTTTCTTGCAGATAATTTTGATAAATGAGATAATAAATACTGTATTGTCTTTTCATAATCGCAAGTCTTATTATTTGGAGGTGTTGTTGTGCAGGAAAAGGAATTAATCATTATCGGCGGTGGACCAGCGGGCTATACTGCAGGTCTTTATGCAGCCAGGGCAGATATAGATGCAGTATTAATCGAAAGAGGTATGCCCGGGGGTCAGGCTGCAGCTACGGAGTGGATTGAAAATTATCCTGGTTTTCCCGGTGGTATTGGTGGCATTGATCTGGCCATGAAGATAGATGAACAGGCCCGTACCTTTGGTCTTTCTGTGCTAACTGAAGATGTAGAATCTATCGAAAAACAGGATCAGGAATTCATTGTAAAGACGGGTCATTCTACCTTTAAAACCAAAACCGTTATTCTTGCCACAGGTTCTAAGCCCAGTTTTCTGGGGGTAGACGGAGAGCAAAAGTTTCATGGTCGGGGTGTTTCCTATTGTGCTACCTGTGACGGTGCCTTTTTCCGGGATAAAATCGTTGCTGTGGTGGGTGGTGGTGATGCTGCTGTGGAAGAAGCACTCTTCCTTACCAAATTTGCCGCCAAGGTGTATATCATTCATCGTCGGGATGAACTTAGGGCCACCAAACTTATTCAGAAACGTGCCATGGCTAATGAAAAGATTGAATTTCTCTGGCATTCAGTGGTGGATAAAGTGGTAGGAGAGGATAAAGTAGTAGCAGTTACGGTAAAGGATGTTCGCAGTGATGAACGTAAGGATACTCCGGTAGACGGCGTGTTTGTTTACGTAGGTACCCGGGCCAATTCCGATTTGATCAAGGATTTGGTAGAAACTGATTCCCGTGGGTACGTTTTAGCGAATAACAAAATGGAAACCGGCGTACCGGGCCTCTATGTGGCCGGGGATATTTGCCAAAAGCCCTTGCGCCAGGTGGTTACTGCAGTATCCGATGGTGCTGTGGCAGCCATGGAAGTAGAAAAGTATTTGGCAGCCAAGGAATAAGGTTAGAAAAACTTGATTTTTTTACTGGCCCGTGACTTATATAGGTCACGGGCCAGTCTTTAGTCAGCAGAAGCCTTATTTTTTCTGATACTTTCTAAAAGTCAAAAAAATGCTGTATCTTGGGTTAGATACAGCAAGAAAGGGAGAGGAGATTAGGTTGAGAACTTCAACCTACCTTGGTAGTATATCCAAATTCATTAAAAATATAGTTATTTTTTAAACACCGCACATGGTTGTGGTGTTTTTTGCGACAGAGGAACACTTAAAAAAGGTGCAGGTTATTGAACAATTCAACAACCTGCACCTTTTGATTTAATATTTGAAGTGGTCGATTTCTTTTTTCATAGATCCGGCAACCGTATTTAATTCTGCCGCAGAGCTAGACAATTCTTCAATTGCTGCCGATTGTTCTTGGGTGTAGGCCGCAATGCTTTCAGCACCGTCGGCGGTATCCTTGACTAAATTTGCAATGTGGTTGACTTCTAGCTCAATTTGAATGCTTTCATTCTGGATCATCTTGGCAGTTGAGGCCAGGGAAGAGACACTGTCTGATGCACGTTGGGTTTTTTCTAAAATTTCTTCAAAAGCCCGCACAACATTGTTGGCATTGCCCTGGGAAGTAGCCAAACTAACTACGGTTTCTATGCCGGTTTTTATTTCTTTTACCAGTTGACCGATTTGGGTGGTGGCATCGGAACTTTGGGAAGCGAGTTTTCTTACCTCTTCGGCCACCACTGCAAAGCCTTTACCGGAGTCCCCAGCCCTGGCTGCTTCAATGGCAGCATTAAGGGCTAGTAGATTGGTTTGTTCAGCAATGGAGCTAATAGTATCCACAATGGTATTAATTTGATTGGTTTTCTGACTTAAATTATTAATGGAGGAAGCCATGTTTTCTACTAATTGCTGACCATTTTGGGCAGTATAAAAGGCTTGATCCGATGAACTTTGACTGTTTTCCAGGCCTTCCTGCATCTGTGTTAATTCTTGATTAATATTGGAAATAAAATTGCTCACTTCACTAACCTTTTGTTTTTGATACAGGGTAGACTCCGCTATATTTTGTACCTTCGTGGTAATATCGTTAGCAGCAGTTGCAGAGGTCTCCGAAATATCCCGGAAACGCTCAGAGGAAGAATTCAATTTTTCTACGTTCATATTTAATTTGGTTAACATCGCTCGTAAATCCACAGCCAACTTACCAAAGGCCGTACCTAGTTCATCGTTGCTATTGACCTGCTGGGTGAAATCACCGGCATTAACCATTTTTACGTAGTGGTTAATGGGTTTCAGGATGCGACCGGTGATGAATGTTACAATGACCAAAAGGAGAACCGAAATCAACAGGATGGCTTTCCAGGTATCAGTTTCTAACTTATTTGCCAGAATAAAGACTTCTTCCACCGGGCTGACGGCTGCAATGGACCAAGCATTAATATTAGCCGGTTTGTAGTTAATAATTACTTTTTTACCATCCAAAAAGGTTTCATCAACACCGCTTTGCTGCTTGATCATCTTTTGAAAAATTTGTTTGGTATGTTCATCAAGATTCTTGTCTTGTAGGATATTTTCTTTTAAAAGCTTATTGGTATCCGGGTGCCCGATTAACTCACCCTTTTTATTTAGCATGAAGGTATAACCATTTTGAGAAACTTTTTTGTCAGTAACACGATCGGATATGTGTTCCAGGCGGATGAAACCAACAATTACACCCAGCTTTTCCCCGCTATCCGCAAAAATAGGTACACCTAAACCAATGATTTTACGTCCGGTACTGGTGGAGAAGGTGGCATCGGCAATGACCGCCTTACCGGTTTCCCAGGGGGTTTTAAAATATTCTTTGTCAGCAATGCTTTTACCGTGGTGCTCGGCTCCTTCGGAGTGAGCAATTTCAATTCCTTGGGGATTACAGATTAGGATATGCGAGTATTGAGGATTGTCTTTAATAAAGCGTTGAAAGTAAGGTTCCGCTTGTAAATAATTCATAGACTTTACCAGGGGGCTGTGGGACATTTCTAAAATCATTTTTTGTTCTGCTGATAATACATCATTTAAATTAGTGCTTAGTAATTGTTGCGTTTGTGTTTCATATTGTTTTTTTAGTATTTGTTCTGCTTTGTTAATGCTGTAGAAAGAGTATCCCACCAAAGGAAGCAAAGTAATTAATAAGAAATAAATAATGAGCTTAATTCGAAGACTTCCAGTTTTTGTCTGAATAATTGTAGACATTAACTTTCAACCCCTTGTGATAAAATGTATTTGCATTATTGTAAGACACGTGACAATATGACAATTTTACCAACTTTGGAATAATTAACTGTCATCTATGCGACATATTTAAGCGTCTGGTTGAATATTAGGCAAAGTTGACACTTTTGTGTCATTGAACATTTTACTAATCTTTTACAAAATAAAAATATACTTTAATTTCCTTTTACTGGAATGCGCTATGCTCTATGGCAAGCAAAGGGAAGGGGAGAAACATGATGAATAAGGCGCCTTGGCATAATGTGATCAACCAACTAGCCTATTTTATTCCCATTTACCTGCCTGAGGGTGATGGTACCCAAATTGTTGATATTGCTGGCAATTATTATCATGACTCCCGCAATATTCGCAGCGTTAAAAAATTTATTTGCCGACATTTTATGGTAGATTATCAGGCTCTCAGGCAGTATTTTCAGAAGAGAGGTGGCAGTGGCTCCGCACCACTTGCCTTGGCTCCGGGCTATACAATGGTGGCGATTAAGACACGAGCAGCCCGGTGCTCTGGGGATCCTTGTTATGGTTTTATCAATGTAAATATAATTGAAACGATAGAGAAACAGGAAAAAGACGGGGCTAGATCAAGGCTGATATTGAGAAATGGCTGTCAACTACCCTGCATTAGCACCATCAGGACCATTCAAAATGCACTGCTGATGGCACGTGATCTGGAAATGAAAGGGACCTATCGACCGTCAGATGCTACCCTAGCTGAATTATTGTTGCGTTTTCTTAAACTGTATGAACAGGAAAAGAACGGTTTGTAGCGAATATTTTCATTAGTGTGACTTTTATTTAGCATGCAAACTAAGACTATTGCCTGCTTATGCCCTATAGGGTATGTCTAAAGTCTTGGCATACCCTATAGGGCATAACCTTAAAGGTTACAAGCAAGCAGGCAAGTAAGCCAAGTTTTTCTAAGGAGGTTACCCGTTGAAACTATATGAGTATATGGGCAAAGACATCTTTCGTCGGGAAGGAATTCCGGTACCTAAGGGGCAGGCTTTTCTTAATTCGGCAGGGGTGGCAGATTTTGCAGCCGGTTTGCCTGCCATTGTTGTCAAAAGTCAGGTGTTGTCCGGCGGTAGGGGTAAAGCAGGTGGTATTAAATTTCCTGCTTCAGCCACAGAGGCAGAGGCAGCAGCCCAGGAACTTTTGGCTACGGTCATTAGGGATTTGCCTGTACACGCAGTGCTGGTAGAAGAGAAATTAAAGATTGACCGAGAATACTATGTGGCTATCACCGTAGATGGTGGAAAACGTAAGCCCTTGGTAATTGCCTCTGCCCAAGGCGGGGTGGATATTGAAGAGGTAGCCGAGGAGCATATTGTTAAATTTCATGTAGATGTGCATGCCGGGATACAACCACATTTTGGGCGGGAAGTGGCCAGACGGATGGGGCTACCTGCCGCAGAGAGTAAGCAATTTAGTGAATTGCTGGTAAAAATGTATAATTTATTCCGTAAATATGATGCAGAGTTAGTAGAGATTAATCCCTTGGTTTTGAGTTCCGGTAAGCTAATCGCAGCAGATGCTAAGCTTACCATTGATGATGAAGCTGCCTTCCGTTACCCGGAATGGCTGCCCAACGTGGAGGAACGTACTGAAAGGGAACTAAAGGCTGCGGCCATCGGCATTTCCTTTGTGGAATTGGAGGGGGAAATTGGTGTGATGGCTAATGGTGCCGGTATTACCATGGCCACCTTAGATATTATCAACCACTTTGGCGGTAGTCCCCGTAACTTTATGGATGCCGGAGGTGGTGCTGGTACCGAAGCCACTGCCAAGGCGCTAGAAATTCTTTTGTCCACCAAACCGAAGGCCATTGTGGTGAATATTTTCGGTGGCATTACCCGCTGTGATGATGTGGCCCGAGCCTTTGCCCAGGTAAAAGAAACCATCGGGATTCCGGTTCCTCTGGTGATCCGTCTGGTGGGCACCAATGAAGAAGCAGGGGTGGAGATTTTACGGCAGCAGGGCATGAGTGCCTATCGGAGTATTGATGAAGCAGTGGCCAAAGCAGTGGAGCTGGCAGCCAAGGAGGCAGTGTAATGGCAATCATTATTGACAATAAGAGCGTTATTCTGGTGCAAGGTATTACCGGCAAGCAGGGGAATTTTCATACTTCCCAAATGCTGGCATATGGAGCGAAGGTGGCTGCCGGAGTGTCACCTGGCAAAGGAGGTCAGGAGATACACGGCGTACCTGTGTTTGATACCGTGGCTCAGGCAATGGAGCAATATCCCATTACCGCCTCAATCATCTTTATTCCGGCACCGGGGGTCAAGGATGCTGCCTTCGAGGCTATGTCAGCGGGTATCAAAACTTTAGTCATCATCACCGAACACGTGCCTCTGCACGATGAATTAGATATTATGGCCTACGCTGAAAAACATCAAGTTACCATCATCGGTCCCAATACCTTTGGCATCATTTCACCAGGACAGAGCAAAATGGGTATTATGCCTAACAGTATTTATACCCCCGGTCCGGTGGGGGTGGTAGCCCGCAGTGGAACCTTAAGCTATGAAATAGCCAATAACCTTACCCTGGGCGGACTGGGTCAATCCACCGTGGTGGGTCTGGGAGGTGATCGGGTGGTGGGTCTTTCCTTTACCGAAGTACTGGCTAAATTTGAGCAAGACCCAACGACCAAAGTGGTGGTTTTGGTGGGAGAAATCGGCGGCAATGCGGAGGAAGAAGCATCGTTGTATATTAAAGAAATGAGCAAACCGGTAGTAGCCTTCCTGGCGGGTAGTTCGGCACCTCCCGGCAAGCGCATGGGTCATGCCGGTGCTATCATCGAACGAGGCAAGGGGACCTTCCAAAGCAAGGTGACAGCCTTGACCGCAGCTGGTGCGAAGGTAGCAGCACTGCCCTGGGAAGTAGCGGAGTTGGTGCGGGAAGCGTTGGGGGAGTAGAGTAAAGCTGACGGAGGGCTATCATTCAAAGCTCTTGAAATAGGTTTATGACTCTAAGCCATAAGCTTTTTAGACAGTATTATGTAAATCCTTTTTGGAATAGCTATTTTTATGGAATAATAAGGCAATACTTACTTTGAATATAGTAAAGCCTAAGGCCTATAGTAGGAGCTGATTTGATGCGCATTACTTTCCTGGGTCACTCAGCATTTCTTGTTGAAGTGAACAATATTACCATCGCCATTGATCCTTTTCTTACCGGTAACCCGGTGGCACCAGCTAACGTAAACATTACTGCAGATTACATTCTGGTTAGCCACGGCCATAGCGACCATTCGTCCGATGTTTTGACCTTGGCTAAACAGTCTGGCGGTACCGTAGTGGCTGTTTTTGAATTGGCCAATTACTGTACCCGTCAGGGGGTGAAGGCTCATGGCATGCACATCGGCGGTGCCCATGATTTTGGGTCTTTTCAGGTTAAGCTAACTCAGGCTCTACACGGCAGCTCCCTGGGTGGAGATCAAGGACCGGCGGAATACCTGGGCAATCCGTGCGGTTTTCTAATTACTGCCAATGGTAAGACCCTATATCACGCCGGAGATACCGGCCTATTTGGAGACATGGCTTTGCTTGGCCGATTGCACCCCATTGATCTAGCTTTGCTGCCCATTGGTGATAACTTCACCATGGGACCGGAGGATGCTTTAGAGGCGGTAAAAATGCTCCAGCCTGGGCAGGTGATACCAATGCACTATAACACCTTTCCTCTGATTACCCAGGACCCCTTGGCCTTTAAAAAGGCGGTGGAGGAGCAGACGACTTCTCATGTATGTGTCCTTCAACCAGGGGAGACCTTTGACTTGATATAACCCCCCTGGCTATATACATATTTTTAACGTTTAAAAGGACATGGGTTAATTTTTTATTGTTATTGTCAAATTGCTGGTAAAGTTCATGAAGAAAAAGCGTAAAAGATGAAATGTGGGTTTGGGTAGGTAAGATCACTAAAAACCGTACCTCAACAAAATGGGGTACGGTTTTCTCGGACTATTGTATCCTCTCCAAATTAGGGTTGTCGCAGATTTGGCGGCCTACTTTGGCCATGGGCTGCCATTCATGATTAATCTTTACTCGTACGATGTCTGCTGTATAATCACTGCTTTTGCTATGAACACCGCAGTTTTCCAACAGGGAAGAACCCACGCCGTAAATATCTACCGGTACCTGAAGTTTTTCGAACTTTTTAATTTTTTCCGTATCAAAGCCACCGGTAACCACGATTTTCACTGCTTCGCACCACTCTTTAGCCACTGCTTGGGCTGCATCAGTCAGCGGCCATGCCAGGTAGGCTCCATCCATGGCTTTGCGTAGATTCCATACTAAGCGTGGATTAACCCCCAGATCAAGCTTCTCATCGCCCAGGGGCTCTACCGAAACGTCTCGCATACTACCCGAGGTATCAGCCCGTACGGCAAAAAGTTTATACCCCATAGCTTCATCAAATCTACCTTCGCGATAGTTCTCCCAGTACTTTTCAAACATTCTTTCCATAACCTTAAGGGTTTCGCCTACACAATCATTATGAAAGTCTACCAGGGCAATTCTCGGTACATCAACGGGCATAATCCTGGAAAACTGAATCATGGTTTCTGCTGTATCTCCCAGGAAGCAGGCAATGGAGGAATGGGCAATCGTGCCGCCGCCTTTACCGCCCCACCAATCCCCTTGGTCATCGGTGGAAATAAAGGGGGCAGAGCTTTTCTTATATTTATGATTATAAGCTTGTACTGCCAGGGAGTAAGCGTATCCATGCAGGGCTTGCAGCTTATAATGGGTAAACCGAGCCGGAAAAAAGAGAACATCCTTGCCGCGGGTAGCTTCCAGAACATTATAAACATTGGTGGTGATCCGACTAGCCTCTGATAGGGCACCTAAAATAGGGGTTTCTAGTTTGGCAAAATCCCGATAACGGCCTCGAATTTTGAGTACCGGTTGTACTTCCAGCGGATCGCCATGGTAGTAGGTTAAAGATCCGTCTTGCACAGCTTCGATTTCCAATTGGTGATAAGTATTGACAAACTCCCGTTCTTGATTATAGTATCCGGTGCTTTCTTCCAAGATAGCCAAAGCTTCATCTACACCGGCGACCAGGCTAAAGGGTCTCCGTCTGGTAAATATCTGCATTTCCACTTCCAGATCACCGGTATTGATCCCCTGAAATTGATAGCTTTCCTGAGAAAGGGCATGAAGTATCGTTTCTATATTTAAGAAATAGGCATCGGTGTACCATCCCTGCCGCATTCTTTCCACATCGATAGCAAATAATTTTTTATCCAGCCTTTTACCGTTGAAGACACTCATTTTGCTCCCCCTAACAATGTTTTGACCCAATAAAGGTATTATATATAATTCCCTCTGAGATGGATATGATTTTACCTGCAGTATTTGCATAAAGGTGAAGAAAATACTAAACTAGCAAATAACATTGAACAGTTTATTGTTAGATAGATTTTGATGTATTAAAGAGTGACTTGTATCACCTTGTTTTTGGGACGATATAAAATATAATAGTGGTAAAAGTAAAAAAGGGGACTGGATATGAGCAGAAGACCTAAAATCAAAATTTCTGTTGTCGATAAAAAGGGAGAAGGGAATTGTCACCGAGGTCATCGCATTGGTGATGTATTTGACTTTGATACAGACCGAGGCAAACTCTGTCCTCTGGCCATGCATGTATTATTTCCGATGATTGATATTTTAAGATACGGAGGCAGTTTTCCCGGGGCAGAAGAGGAGGGAAGTGGGGTATTTTGCTGCCCAGATGTTAAAGTAATTAATGTATTTAAAATTGAAAAAGTGTAAAAAGGGCGTCATATAGAGCCGAAAAGCTGGATTTTACAATTTCAAATAGTAGTTATTCTTCCCATACTTTGTTCGAACCTTCCATGATTAATTACTGCGTGTTATGTGAAAGCTGCTTCATAACTAATAAACTAGTTAAACGAAGAAAAGTAAGGATATTGTGAAGTAATGAGAATTTAGATAACACAGAAATAAATAGAAATTTGTACAGGAGTTGGATTATAATTAATTCAAGTGCCAAAAAGAAATTGGGAATTTAGCAATAACAATAATTTTAGGCAATGAAGGAATTGGGTTGAATAATGGATGGGAAGAATGAATGTAATAAAAAGGAAGTAATAAAGTTTGCAGGAGCTTTTATAGCATGGGTAATTGGTTCGGGGTTTGCAACTGGACAGGAAATATTGCAGTTCTTTACAAGTTACGGATACTTGAGTTATGGCGTTGTTTTACTTAATTTGATGGGTTTTTTATTTTTAAGTCAAATAATAATAGCTACAGGATATCAACATAAAACTGAAACACTGTTTAACCATTTTAAATACTTTTGTGGTGAAAAGTTAGGGGCATTTTATTCATGGTTAATTCCTGTTACACTAATTTTGATTATGCCTGTCTTAATATCTGGTGCCGGTGCTATTCTTTCTGAGTATTATGGAATCGATCACTATATTGGTTCTGCAATCATGGCTGTAATGGTTGTGTGCGCTTATTTAATCGGATTTGAACGATTAATAAAAATTGTTTCGATTATAGGACCAGTTATCATTATTTTTTTAATGCTTGTTGGAACTATTACAGTAATCCATGATCTTAATAATTTTATGGAAGTTCCTAAATACGAACCTATACTGAGTAAGTCGCATTCAGCACCTCACTGGATTATCAGTTCTATTTTATATTTATCGTTATGTTTTCTAAGTGGTAGTGCATATTTCACAAAACTTGGTATGTCAGCAAATAATCGAAAAGATGCAAAATATGGAGGAATATTTGGAGCTATTGCAATAGTTTTAGCTATTGCAATCATGAATACAGCTATGCTGCTGAATTCTGAAAATATTACTTCGTTAGCAATCCCAGTGTTATATTTAGCAAAAAAAATATCTTACATATTAGGAGCAGTTTTCTCAATTGTGTTGATATTAGGTATATTTTCTTCTTGTTCCGCAATGATGTGGTCTGTATGTAACCGATTTACAATAGGCGGAAAAAGAGGAAACCAGACATTTGCAATTTTGGTTGCAATTTGTACCTTTTTGTTAAGTTTATTCTCGTTCAGTGAACTTGTAGGTATCTTTTATCCACTTGTGGGATATATCGGACTGGTGTTTATTGCTTGTGTAATATATAAGGGCATAAAACTTTCGTAAAGCTGGAGGAAGAACAATGCCGATTTAGCCTGATTTTTAAGAAAACCCTTACACATTATTTAGCAAACATGACCTAGAATCAATATATAAAATACAAAAACCAGCCCTTTTAACAGAGCTGGTTTTTATCATTATTCTTCCCACACCTTAACTTCTTTCATTTTCGTGCCAGGTTTAATCTGATCAACAAATTCCATACCTTCAATTACCTTACCAAATACCGTATGTACGCCATTTAAATGGGGCTGTGGATCATAAACAATAAAGAATTGACTGCCGCCGGTATCTTTACCAGCGTGGGCCATGGATAAAGAACCACGTTCGTGCTTGTGGGGGTTGCCTGAAGTTTCGCATTTAATGGTGTAGCCAGGACCACCGGTGCCGGTGCCGTGAGGGCAACCACCTTGGGCCACAAAGCCAGGAATTACACGGTGGAAGTTTAGGCCGTTATAAAATCCTTCATTTGCCAGTTTTTCAAAGTTAGCTACAGTGCCAGGAGCTGCTTCATCGAAAAATTCAATAACGATCTTACCACCATTTTCCAGTTCAATACTACCTTTTTTCAAAGTTAGAACCTCCTTGTCATGAGTTAGGATTATTTTACCATAGACGACTAAGATACAGCAAATATTGTAAACAAATCAAGTTAAGATCTATCCTCAACTTGCATTGATTTAGCCAGGCGTAGTACTTCGGCGGTGCGTTGGGAGCGGGGGAGAGTGCCGGTGAGTTCCGCCAGAGCCAGTTCTTCTTTTACTTTATACCACAGCAAAACCTGGGGATGCAGGTCTGGTGCGCCTTCTGGGTTCCAACCATCTATTTTGTGGACCTCTGCTTTGATGAGTGCTGGTCCCAAGGATTGTTCTAAGACCTTAAGAGCATCTTGTAATTGCTTCAACTCTTCCTGCATGACGAATCCTCCTTCGCATTGTTTAATTTTATCAAGTCAAGTTTTTCTAATAATATTTATCATATAGCTTTCGCTGCTTCCTGTCAGCAGATATAATAAATTTATCAATGCCCCCTCAGTGGTGGGTTCAATCCCCGACTGAGGGGGCATTTAATAGAACGCTTGCAACGTGATGCACCCTGCAGATGCTAAAGTGCCTGCATTTTGGCGCAAGTGCTCATTGAATTATGGTATAAATAGTTGGGGGTATAAACGGATGTTGACCTTTGTGGCGATAGACTTGGAAACCACCGGGCTAGATCGTTGGCACGATGAAATCATAGAAATTGGTTTAATTAGGGTAGAGGATGGTCAAGAGACGGAAACGTTCCAGTCCTTTCTCCAACCCAGTATTCCACTACCCGTAAGAATAAAACGATTAACGGGCATTCAAGATGAGGATTTAAAAACTGCTCCTAATCTGATCGATATTCAAGAGCAAATTCTGCAATTTATAGGTGATTTACCTCTGGTGGGTCACAATGTCCAATTTGATCGGGATTTCCTAGCCTCAGCCTGTAAGTGCCAAATTCCTAACGCCCTTTATGATACCCTAGAATTATCTAGGTATTTGTTGCCTGCTGCAGCCAACCATCGCCTGGGTGATTTGTGTAAACTCTTTGCCCTGGAACAGGAACAGCAGCACCGTGCCTTGGCTGATGCTCGAAATTCCGCTGGATTGTTGTTAAAATTACTTGAGCAATTAAAGGGTTTTGAACCGGAATTGGTTTGGCAAATGGGTCAACTATTAAAGCAGTCCGGAAGTCCTTGGTATGCCTTTTTTCATACGTTAAGTAATGAACTTATTAAAAAGTTTCCCGATAGAAAAATTGCCCCTAAGTATGCCGGTGTTAAAATAGACCAAATTCCTGTCCGAGAACGTGTACAGCCTCAGCAAAGACAAGCCATTTCTTTAGAGGAATGTTTGCAGATTTTAGGTCCTGGAGGATCCTTGGCTGCCACCTTGCCTAGGTTTCTGCATCGGCCTCAGCAGTGTGACATGGTCATAACAGTAGTACAGGCCCTTAATGAAATGAAAACGGCAGTGGTAGAGGCTGGTACGGGTACCGGTAAGTCCTTGGCTTATTTAGTACCGGCTATCCTCTGGGCCAGGGAAAATGGGGAGCGTGTAGTGGTAACCACTCACACCATTACCTTGCAGGAACAACTTTGGCAAAAGGATATTCCACTGCTGGCTAACCTACCGGAGATAGAAGCTTATGCTGCTTTATTAAAGGGACGCAGTAATTACCTTTGCCTACGACGTTGGAAAGCCGTAATTAATGAAGCTCAGCACGCTCCCGAGGAGGCTAGCTTTTTAACGAAAACTCTGGTCTGGTTAAATGATACCAAGACCGGAGATAAGAGTGAGCTTTATATTTCCTATCAAGAATTAGAATATTGGTATAGTATTTGTTCTGAGAGTGAGGGCTGTCTAGGGAATCGCTGCCGTCATTTTGGAGAAAACTGTTTTTATAATGCTGCTAAAAAACGGGCTGAGCAGGCGGATGTAATCATTGTCAATCACTCCTTACTGCTTAGTGATGCTAATGCCGATAACCATATATTACCCACCTATGGACCTTTAATCGTGGATGAAGCACATCATCTGGAGAGTTGTGCCACAGAGCATTTGGGCTGCCAGTGTTCCCGCGTAGAATTGTTGCGTTGGCTTTCTGTTACCAGTAAGCTGTTAACCAAGCTAGAAAAGATTACCTTAACCGAAGACCCAGAAAGCTGGGAAAAGAATCTCAATCAGTCCTTGGAGATACGACAAAGATGTCGGGAAACAGCCATTAGTTTCTTTGAGATGCTACTTCGCTGGCTGGAAAGTACAGCCGGCGGTGGTGAAGGCCGTCGTTCGTTGCGCTTTGGGGTTGATGGCAATTTGGATGGTGTAAAGTGCTTGCCACCAGCTGTCGATAGTGAGCTGGAAAACCTATTGTTTCATTTAAAGAGTTTATGCCAGATCATGCGTCAGCTGGCAGATCGGCTGACGGATTGGTCAGCCTTCCGGGAGGACTTGCCAGGAACCGCCCGGGATCTCCTTTCCGGTATCACCGCCGGAGAAGAGATTATCCATAATCTGCAATGGATTTGCCGTAATCACCAGGACGATTATGTTTATTGGGTAGAGGGTGGTGGTGAACAAGCAGAGGTAGTACTACGCTCAGCCCCGGTGGAGGTAGGTCCCTTACTGCATGCTAAGCTTCTTTCAGAACCCCGGCCAGTGATCCTAACCTCTGCCACCATGGCCGTTGACGGACATTTTAAACACTTTATTAAAAACAACGGCTTAGACTTGCTTCCTCCTGGTAGGCTGATGGAGAAGCTATTGGATTCTCCCTTTCAATACAATGAACAGGCCTTACTATGTGCTGCCAAAGACCTGCTTCAACCAGGTCCCGCCGGTGATAAAGAGTATTGCAATCAAGTAGCCCAGGCAGTTTTTGACGTCTCCCTGGCAGCTCAGGGACGTACCTTGGTGTTGTTTACTTCTCACCGCATTTTAAGAGAGGTTTATCAACGATTAAAGGAACCCTTTGAAGGTGAAGATATTTGCTTATTAGGACATGAATTAGATGGTAGCAGAAACCGCTTGGTAGAACAGTTTAGGGAAGGACACCGTACGGTGCTATTTGGTGCGGCTAGCTTTTGGGAGGGTGTCGATATACCTGGGGACTCACTATCCTGCGTCATTATCGTAAAACTACCCTTTGCTCCGCCTAATCACCCTGTACTAGAGGCAAAAGTTCAACGCATTAAGCGTCAGGGTCGCAATGCTTTTACGGAATATCAGCTCCCCCAGGCCATCATTAAATTTAAACAGGGTTTTGGCAGATTGATTCGAGATTCCCAGGACAGAGGGGCGGTGGTGGTATTGGATAGTCGGTTGCTCGAAAAAAGATACGGTATAAAAATTTTCAATTCTCTTCCTGTAGGAGAGCATTTTAGAGGAAGTTGGCAAGAAACTGCTGAAAAAGTAAGATTTTGGTTATCACAAAAACAAGAATAATTTGGCATTCCCCTTTCCCTGAGACGGGTAGAATGCTACAATATAGTAATGCAAGCAGTAATAGAGTGATAGGGAGGTTCCCGATGAAGGGATGTCAACACATACCCAGCTTATTCACACTGGGAAATTTATTATTTGGAGTATTTGCCTTGGTACTAGCCTTGGATGCGCACTATATACAAGGTGGCTTAATGATACTGTTGGCAGGAGTTATGGATTATCTAGATGGAAAAGTAGCCCGAAAATTGCAAGTGTCTTCGGACTTTGGTAAAGAACTGGACTCCCTGGCGGATTTAGTTTCCTTTGGGGTAGCTCCGGCTGTTATAGCCTATGCTCTAAAGCTTTCGGATTGGGGCTATTGGGGCCTAGCCATTTCTTTAGCTTTTGTTATGTGTGGTGCGTTACGCTTGGCCCGTTTTAATGTAAGCAACTTTACGGGTAGCTTTATGGGTGTACCCATTACCGTCGCTGGTGGAATTGTTGCTCTTCTAATCATCGGGCTTGGTAATTTGCCGACTATGGTTTTACCCGTGACGATGTTGCTGCTGTCTTACTTAATGGTAAGTAAAATTAAAGTACCAAAGTTCTAAAAAATTCTCTGATTTGAGTACTTTTTTTCTTTTTGTCGTCATATTGTTACACAGATGCACCAATAAAGCCCCACCCTCGTACTATAGAAAGAATTCAAATATAAACAAGGGGTGATAGGAATGCGCGTGTACTTTGTACGGCTTCCCAATTTTTTACGATCATTGTTATTAAAAATTTGGAATTAGTTACAAGGCAGGCCTGTTGGCTTGCCTTGTACAATTTTGCTGGTAAAAAGATTACAATAATTCTTACTAATATCTCTATTTAGAAGGAATCGTTGTAATCATTGTCGTATTAACAAATTATAACAATTATGGTTGATAATTCAGGAGGGCAGGTAATAGCAGTGACACGTAAACAAATGATAGCCTTCGTGGGGATTTTGGTTGTTGCAATTACCCTTGCTCATTCTGTTAGTATTATATTTCATTTCCAGCCTTCAGCAACGTATGGGTTACATGTATTACTAACACTAGGAGCCGCCGCTTGTTTTTTGGTTAAAGTGGGGCTAACAAAAGTAGTGCCCAGATATGGTGCGAAAAATATTGTCAGGGATTTTCTTAATAATATTGATGCTGCGGTTATTGTTACGGATCTTGAAGGGAATATTACCATTATAAATAGCAAGGCCAGAGAAATCTGTGGCATAGGACTAGATGTCAACGTTAACATCAAGGAATTTTCTTCAGAAAATGATAGCCCACTGCATTATCTGGCGCAGACATTAGTTAGCAGTCAGGTGTATCAAGAACATTATTTTACCTACCAAAAGGGTGAAGATATTCAGTATTTTTATCTAAATTCCACTAGCCTCTTAAATGAAGCCGGACAACCTAGTGGAGCGGTATTTGTGGCTTGGCCTACCTCCGAGCAATCCTTTGTAGGTCGTCAAATAAGCCAATCTGGAAAACTTACCATGATAGGGGAATTAGCAGCGGGAACAGCTCATGAAATTCGCAATCCTTTAACCTCCGTTAGGGGTTTGATTCAAATTATGGATCAGCGTCTGTCTGACCAGGATCCAGCCAAGGAATATATTTCCGTCATAATACGGGAAATTGATCAAATTAACCATATTATTAAGGAGTTATTATTGTTGGCCCGACGAACTACTCCCAATTTAAGTTTTGCTTCTTTACCGGCAATGTTAGACTATATTTTGTCATTAATAGAAGGAGAAGCTGCCGGTAAAGGGATTGCAATTTATAAAAATTATCAGGAGGATTTACCTTTAATGGTACTGGATGAAGATCAGGTAAAACAGGTATTTTGGCACTTAGCATCCAATGCTATCTATGCCATGCCTGGAGGGGGGCACTTAACGGTAGCAGCCGTTTATAAAGAATCTCAAGGACAGGTTGAAGTTAGTTTTACTGACACAGGGGTTGGCATCAGCAAAGAAAATATGTCGCGTATTTTCTTACCTTTTTTTACTACCAGAGCCGAAGGAACCGGTTTGGGGTTGCCTGTTAGTTACCAAATTGTGGATAACCACGGTGGTAAACTTTCCGTTAAAACCGAAACGGGGAAGGGTAGTACCTTTACGGTAAAACTACCGATGGTTAATTATAAAAAAACAAAAGCCTCTTAGAATCTAAGAGGCTAAGCCTACGCCAAGGGTGCCACCCAAACTACCAGCCACTGTCGTCAAGACCAATTTTCCCAATGCTCCCATGAATAGTACTTGACTTGGTAAAAAGAAACCTACCAAAAGCCAGATGATGAAAAAAGTTGTTACACCTACTCCTAAACCGTTAAATAAGCCTTTTGTACCTGCTTTTTTAGCAGCATAGGCCCCGCCCGCAGCAACACTAAGAAAAAGAATAATAGCTGATGCCCAAGGCATGGTGTTTTCGGAAAGACTGGTAAAGTAATATCCCAGTCCAGCCAGTGTACTAAAAAACAAGGAAAGTCCCAAAGAAACCAAGGTGCCCCGGCAGATGGAGGAAAAATGTAGTACCGGTTTTCCGGGTGCTTCTGGTCCGCGAAGTGCCATATTTTTTACCTCCTTACACTATTTAACATATCTTTATGGATATTGCTTGCATTTTATGACAGAATTAAGGAGTTATGACAATGGATAATACTCTTACCTTATGTTATCAAATTGGAGATGCCTTATATCTCAACATTACTAATCGCTGTTCCAATCGCTGTGCTTTTTGTATCCGAGATACTGACAACGGTGTTGGTTATCATCTTTGGTTGGACAAAGACCCCACTGCAGCAGAGATTCTGAACACCATCGATAATCCCGCTCAGTACCGAGAGATTGTCTTTTGTGGTTATGGGGAGCCCTTAAGCCGTTTGGATGTGGTTAAAGAATTAGCAGCCGTTTTGAAAGAGAGAGGAGCGCGTTCCATTCGGGTAAACACTAACGGACAAGCCAATCAGTATTACGGCAGAAATATTGTCCCTGATTTAGCTGGCCTGGTGGATGTGATATCAATATCTTTAAATGCTCAAAACGCTGTCAGTTATCTGGAGCTTTGCCATCCCCAAGGTGGGGAAGAGGCCTATTATGCCATGTTAGACTTTGCCCGGAAATGTGTGGGGGTGATTCCTAAGGTAATTTTGTCGGTGGTTGAATGGCCTGGTGTGGATGTGGAAGCCTGTCGACTTATTGCCAAAAATCTGGGAGCAGAATTCAGAGTAAGAAAATATACTGGATAATTCGACTACTATGGTGCATAGAAAACCCCTCGGTATTTAGAACCAAGGGGTTAGAGTTTATTATTCTGCCAAGGGATTATCCCCGGTGCCTTGAGAGCGATCTTTATCCTGATGGGTATTATAAAAATCATGTTCCCATTTGCCATCAACATTTACACGGGTGGCAGAACCAGTTGGTTCATAAACAAATTTTTCACCTGTATCATACTGCTTTTCTTCTTTGCGTTGATCGTTATTTTTCCTATCTTTATCCATGTAGCTTCCTCCTTGGTCAAATATAGATTTATTTTTAGTTTTGCCTGGAGTTGTTTTGTTATACGCCAATGGGAGAGACTACTATAGGATAATTCAAGCTAGTAAATTTTATATCCCAACATAAGGGGTAGTTATAAAGGAGGAAGATCAAATGGCAGATAGTATCACCCTTAAGGTGACAGGTATGAGTTGCAATCATTGCAAGATGGCCGTGGAAAAAGCAGTTCAGAAGGTAGCTGGTGTACAGTCGGTGGAGGCTATACCCTCGGAAAACCTAGTGAAAATTACTACCGATGGCAGCGGCAATCTGGCAACCATTAAAGAAGCTATAACGGATGAAGGATATACTGTTGTAGATTAAAAAAATACTGCATTCTGCATTAGTCCGTTGTTTTGCAGCAGCCAGGTAGTCTGCTGGCAA
Source organism: uncultured Desulfotomaculum sp. (assembly GCA_946411205.1). Lineage (GTDB taxonomy): Bacteria > Bacillota > Desulfotomaculia > Desulfotomaculales > Desulfotomaculaceae > Desulfotomaculum. Next base: position 9,895 of record CAMKDG010000018.1, on the reverse strand, counting down.
TTCTTCAGACGAGCAAAGCTCGCCCCTACTAGACCAAAGGACAGTCTTGCAAAATAGACTACGTGTCCTCTGGTAAACTAACCATGTCTATGTCCTATGGCAAAAAGGGAGTGCCGCTTACTACATAAAAAGTAGTTTGTGACACTCTCTTTTTTGCAGGATGTTCCTCATCATATCGTTCACCGCTTCCAGCCATTTATTGGAAGCACCCGCAGTGGGAATCTCGAGAATATTCATAAAGAGAAAATAGAGTTATAAAAACTGACTAGGGATACATAAAAGAAAAGGTTTAGAGCACTATACTGTTACTAATAAACAAGAGGTGAAGGGTATGACCAATGAAATGAACCTAGTGGATGAGTATGATATTGCCATTGTTGGCTGTGGTCCGGCAGGGCTTGCCGCAGCTATTAACGCTACTATTCGAAAAAAGAAAGTTGGTATCTTTGGTTCAGAATTTTGCAGCCCTAAACTACACCATGCACCACATATCGATAATTACCTAGGGTTACCCGCACTGACGGGTGATGAACTACGTCAAAGGTTTTTAGAACATGTTAAGAAAATGGGTTTAAAGATTAAGGACAGCAAAGTAACGGGTATTTATCCAGCGGCTGATGGTTTTACCTTGCAATCCAGGGATACGTTTTACCAAACAAAGTCGGTTATCTTAGCTACCGGAGTCAACACTGTGAAGCCCATCGAAAAGGAACTGGATTACCTGGGGCGAGGTGTTAGCTATTGTGCTACCTGCGATGGCCCACTGTATAAAGGAAAAAGGGTGATTGTTTTAGCCTACAATCGGGAAGGGTTGGAGGAGGCAAACTTTTTAGCAGAAATTGCTGAAGAAGTAATCGTAGTTTCCCAGGTGAAAGAGCAGGATGCCCGAGGTATTCGTCTAGCTGAAAAGATTAAACAAATTCCGGGAAAACCCGTGGCTATCATGGGCGAAATCTGGTCTACCGGGGTCAAACTTGAAGATCAGGAAATCAAGGCTGATGGTATCTTTATCATCCGAGAATCAGTCCTGCCAGACCAATTAGTGCCTGGGCTCAATGTTAGCAACCAAGGTATTGTTATCAATCGGGATTGTGCTACCAATATCCCAGGGGTATTTGCTGCCGGAGATTGTACCGGGTTGCCTTACCAATTAAGTAAAGCGGCCGGTGAGGGACAGGTAGCCGCCTTACAGGCCGTAAAATATCTGGATGAACTGAAAAATAAGGCCAAAGAATTGGCTACAGTCTAAAAGAGAGAAGGCCCGCGGGCCTTCTCTCTTTTAGGTTAATCTTTTTATCATCGGAAAATTTTCATCATCAAAGGCATAATGAACACCCGGCACAAAACCTTGCTTACCCCAAAAACCTACAGAATTATCCTTTGGATTTAATGAATTGACTCTGGCTTCCAAAATAATAGATTGGCAGCCCTTTTGTCGTAGCAACTGTTCTAAGAGTAGGTAAATTTTGCTACCTAGTTTTTGGTTTCGACAATCTAAAGGTACTTGTAGAAAATAAATTTTTGCTTGGAGTTGTCCACCACGGTCTTTTTTAAGGTCATAAATCAAATAAAAATTCTCTTCTTCTTGATCGTTGTTGTGATTTAAAGAAGTTAGATACACGCAATTGGGAAATAGTACATGGTTCACGAAGCACAAGGTGTGACCCAATAGCTCTTGCAAAGATAGTTGGAATGATGCTAATTCAGTGTTAGGAGCAGGCAATAGATCCATCAGTATCTACTCCTTTTAGTTTGCTATGTTATACTATATCACTCTCTTAGCCAATTAGGAACTACTGAGAGAAAATAATCGTGTTAAAAAAATTTGTCAAAACACCAGGAGATTTGACAAACGAAATATGGAATAACTGGAAGGAAAAGTTAATTAACATCAAGAAACAGTTCCTAGTAGATTTAAAAGGAGCGATGACTGATGCGGAAGAAGATAAATGCTTTTCAGATCATAGCTTCCCTGTTTGAAGTAGCCGGGGCAGGTAAAATAGCTCTTCGTTTTCTGGAAAAAGCCTTGCAGAATCAGCCAGACAGGGCAGACTTACATTTGCAGGCTAGTCGAGTGTTTTTAATGCTAGGGCAAATAGACCGGGCTGCATTGCATTGTAAAAAAGCTGCCGCAGGAATCGGCACGGGAAGTTTTATTTACTGGTTGAATCGTGCTGCCAATGGTGGAATTAAGAGTAACCTCTGGGAGAAAGAAACTTTTTTCGATCATCTAGAAGATTTCTCTACCATTCCCGAGGCTCCGGCAGAAGATAAAATCTCTCAGTTTAATAACAGCGGCCTATGTCTCTTAGAAAACAACAGATTTCAAGAGGCTTTAACTTGTTTTGAACAGGCTATGTCTTTGGGCGGTCAAAATGCTGCGGTTTTATTCAATACGGGATTGGCCTTAAGCAAATTAGGGAATCATCAAGAGGCTTTGGAATACTATTCCCAAGCCCAAGCCCGGGGATTTTCTACTCCGGAGCTATTAAATAACAAGGGGTATGCTTTATTTCATCTATATCATTATGACGAAGCCCTGTCCTGTTACGAAGTAGCTCGACAGTTTTTACCCCAAGACCTGGGCTTGTTAAGTAACCTAGCCTCCTGTTATCATGTCCTGGGTCGGGTAGAGGAAGCAATCAGCTGCTATCGCAGTGTCATTGCCACTTGTCCTGGAGATCCCACGTTGCACAATAATCTGGGTATCTGCCTGGAAAAAATCGCTGCCCCAGAGGAAGCACTGGAGCATTACCAACAAGCGGTGGATTTGTCACCTCAGTGCAGTACCTTTTCATTGAATTACGGGCATTGTCTTCTTTCATTAGGACGTCATGAGGATGCCTTTGCTGTGGTGAGTAGGATCTTAGAAGGTGAACCGCAGAATCACCAAGCCTGGGGCTTACGGGGAGAATTGCTCGCCGAACAGGGCAACATGAGAGAAGCTGCCGAATGCTATGGCAGGGCTCTGGGGTTAGCCGGGTAATTTTGTTTCTATACGAGGATCACAATTACTTGTCTTTTTGCACAGCTTTGTGTTTAGCAATAAACGGCAGACGATAATAAGTTTGAATGATAAAACTGATAATTGGTTCCAGCCAAGGTGACGCTTTGTAAACCAGCACGCTGGCAAGACCTGCAACGATAACACTGCCGAGCACATCGAAGGGGTAATGATGTCCCACAAAAATACGAGAAATTCCCGTTAAGATAGCGACAAAGAGCAACCTGTAACCTATTTTAGACTGGCGCATGAATACCGCCAAGGCCAAAGTAAAAGCACCCGTCGTATGATTACTGGGAAATGATGCATCTGCCGCGTGCTTTATTAACACATGTACAGAGTGGGTAACGAAGGGGCGTGGCTCAAAGTATATTTGTGCAACAAGAAAATTGATCAACAGCCCCAGACAGCCAGTGATAGCTGCATAAATGACAATACGCATATATCGCTCATTGCGGAACCACATTAAAATTAAAATTAATGCATAAAAAAATATTGATTTTTGTGAAACAAAAATCATCAATCCATCCAGTAGCGGGTACTGACCAGCCCAGTCGTTAATAATCTTAAATAATTGGTAGTTCATTTTCCTTCGTCTGCCAGCCTCTCTCTTTATTATTCTGAAAGTAAATAGTAAGCTAACTAACAGTATTACGTATTGTATGAAAATAAGGCAACCAAAGTAAAACAAAGAGAAATAAAGGAATTTAGAGCATATCTTTGGAATGAATAATCATATTAATTTTTTCGATATTTATTAAATAATTAGACAGTAAACCAATTTCTTGTCATAGTAACCCTTCACCGATCATAAAATAAAGAGATAACCTTAGATCAAGAATAACAACTAAAACAGTGCACTTGTAGCAATAACGACTAATAGTATGCCACTTAGGATGGTCCCGAATTGCCCAAGTGTGAAAGAGCCAATACGAACAGCTGCTACTTTACCACCTAAAACAACCCCCGCCCAGACAGTTATAAAACTACCTATTGCGGCAACTAAAGAGATGACAAATGGGGATAAGCCAAGTAAACCTGCGCCTAATCCGTTAGTTAGTGCATTAACGGAGAGAGCAATTCCTAGAATAACAGCTTCACCCAACCCGATGTCTCCTGACTTATCGACATCCGCTTTTTCCGGGTATTCCAGTATTTCCGTAAAGGCCTGGATAGGTTTCTCGTCACCAGTAACTTCTTGAGAAATTCTTTGTTTGCGTGGGGCTGCTAATAAAATAATGCGAATACCGATTATGAATAGGAAGAAGGCACCCGCCAGAATTGGAAATATTCCAGGTAAAACTTTCGCAAGCCATTGTCCGCAGAAAATACCCGTTGCACTAAAAAGAAAACAAATAATGGCCATTAGAAAATTAGAGGATAAACTAATACGAATGCCACGGATACCATAAGATATCCCTACCCCTAAATTATCAATACTTGATGCAAGAGCAAAACCTAAGATAATCAGCAAAGTCATTCTACAACCACTCCCCCTTCGTTTTGTGCCATTCTATTGAGAGTGTTGAGAAATTGTGCAAAGGATGTTGAAAAAAATTCAACATCCTTATTCATTATTCGCTGAAGGAGTGAATGGGCTATGTCGGAAGCTGGAAAAGGGCAGAGTATTGGTTTGTTGTTAAAGACATTGTTAAAGGAACAGTCGCTGTCAATGCGTAAACTTAGCTCATTGACAGGAATTGATACTGCAACTATTTCGCGTATTGCAAGTGGTAAGCAACAGGCAAAACCTGACCATTTAAAAAAAATTGCCGTCCATCTGGGCGTCCCGCTAGAAAGGCTGATGAAAGATGCCGGTATCGATTTTGGTATGGAGCGAGATGAACGATATTTGAAAATACAAGAAACAATGGATATTATCCAAGGAGTTCTTGTTCCGGCAAATTTGCTTGATCAACAATTTTCCTTGGAACGAGTTCAACAGGAATTAACCAAGTATGAGCAATATGCGTTAACCGAGGAAGGAAAGAAAATTATTTTCGAAAAATTTCATTCTAAAGTTGAACAAGTAAGTGGTGCGGGGCCATTCATTGATCACTTAAAAAATATGTATGTGTTATTTTCTAAAGAGGATATTACCATGGAAGAATGCGCTATACTGGGGAGTGCATTACTATATTTTATTTTATCAGCAGATATCATTCCCGATTATATTTTTCCAATTGGTTATCTAGACGATGCTATCGCTGTACAACTTGTCTTAAACAAGCTTGCTCAAAGAGATAAAAAGAACTCAACCAAATGATCCGGATTTATAAGATTATGGTTGATATAGAAAGTATTAATTTCGGATAAATTTGAGAACCTGGATGGTTTTAGTAGGCTCCTTAATTGCCATCGACCAGGTTTTTTATTTTTGTTTAAAAAAATTATGGTTTTGGCAGGGGAATAAGAGATAGAAGAGAAATAAGTAAAGTTTGGAGCCGGGAGAAATACTATCTTTAAGGAGGACGATGCATGTACGAATTGACAGTAAAAAGCAGATTCTCCGCTGCCCATAGTCTTTGCGGTTATCCCGGTGATTGCGCCCGTTTGCACGGTCACACATGGACCGTTGAGGTAAAAGTCTGCGGTCATGACTTAGACCAACTTGGTATGGTAGTGGACTTTAAGGATATTAAGAGGCAATTATCCCGCATCATCGATCAATTGGATCACAGCTTTTTAAATGACCTGCCTGGATTTGGGCCGGAGGGTCTCAATCCCACTGCGGAAAACCTCTCCTATTACATTTATCAATCCTTGGTACAACCAGTGGCGGAGCTGCGGCCGGGGATAAAATTAAAAGAGATCTCTGTTTGGGAATCACCGGATGCTTATGCTACCTATCGGGAGGATTCGTCTTGTGAGTAGTGTGGTATTGTTATCTGGAGGGCTAGACTCCACCGTTAACCTGGCCTATGCCCTTACCGAAGGAAGCGTAAAGCTTGCCCTTACTGTGAATTACGGCCAGCTGGCTGCACAGCAAGAAATAGAGGCGGCGAGCCGTTTAGCCAAGCACTATGGTATCGCACACCAAATTATCGAATTGCCTTGGCTGCAGCAAATCACCAATACAGCATTGGTAAGCCAGGAGCAACTGCTGCCGGAACCTTCTGAAGCTGCGTTGGATCAATATGAGCAAGCCCGTCAAACTGCCGCGGCTGTTTGGGTACCTAATCGTAACGGCTTGTTTGTCAATATCGCTGCCTGCTTTGCTGAAACCTTAGATTGTCGTCAAGTGGTAACAGGCTTTAATCGGGAAGAAGCAGCTACTTTCCCAGACAATACTCCCGAATTCACCCAAGCAGTTACTGCTGCCATGAAATATTCTACGGCCAATCAGGTAGCGGTGGTCAGTTATACGGCTCGGCTGGATAAGAAGGAAATTGTTGCGTTGGGACAACGTTTGGGGGTACCCTGGGAACTGGTGTGGAGTTGCTACCGGGGAGGAGAGGCCATGTGCGGCAAATGCGAAAGCTGCCAGCGTCTGATCCGGGCCTTTCGTTATCTCCAGCTAGACTTGCCAGCCTCTTTGCCGAAAGCAGGGGAGGGGGATTCTTTATGCTAATATACACTGTGCCGAAGTCATTAAAATATGACGGCAAACAACTTGCTTCATTATTTGCCTTTCGGAACTATGGTTTACAAGGCGACAGCCTAGTGATCTTCCGAGGGGAGTGTCAGGTGGATCTCACGGAAATGGTAGATTTAGCCGATGTCCGAGCCAATGCTCCCATTTATAGCGAGGATATGCTGCATTTTATCATTGAACACTTTGAACAAGACTTGGAAAAAACAGTGGTACGACAGCGGCTATTCATGGCTATCATTAAGGATATACTGCAAGAAAAAACCGGCACCCTTTTTACCCGTAAAGGAGACGACCTGTATCTAGAGGGGAATAAACTTTCTGTTTCTATCGCCACCGCCAGTCCGGTATCTACCATGATTCATACCGGCCTTAATGTTTCCTCGCAAAATACTCCTGTGCCAACAGTGGGACTTGGGGACCTGGGGCTGACAGACGCGGATATTGTATCCTTTGGGCAAGCTATTGCCGAGGCCTATGCGCAGGAAACCGCCAGCATTCGTTTGGCTCGCTGCAAGGTTAGGGGGGTTGGCTAATGCCACAGTCCTACCTGCAGGAGATTTTTTCCTCGGTACAGGGAGAAGGACCTTATGTGGGATGCCGACAAATTTTTATACGCTTTGCCAGGTGCAATTGGTCCTGTGCCTTTTGTGATACCCCAAGCGATGAAAAGCCCGAGGGCTTTACCATCGAGAATTCACCTGGCCAACGGGATTTTACGACCCTGATCAATCCGGTGAGTGCCGAGGCGTTATCTGCCATCCTGAAAGAACGCTACGAACTGACGGGGCATCATTCAATCAGCCTTACCGGTGGCGAGCCTTTACTGCAAGCAGAGTTTTTAGCGCAGCTTATCCCCTTCATCAAAGGGACTAGGCAGGGGATTTATTTGGAAACCAATGGCACTTTGCCAGAGAAATTAGCCACCATTATTGATTCCATTGATATTGTTAGTATGGATATCAAGCTACGGAGTTCCACGGGTACCGTAACACCCTGGGACCTGCATCATCGTTTTTTGCAGGTAGCTGCTCAAAGACAGGTTTATGTAAAAATTGTAATCACATCAGAGACGACTGTCGAAGAAATTCAAAGAGCGGTGGAACTTATTGGCCGTGTAGATCCAGGCATTGAGTTGGTGTTACAACCAGTTACCCCAAAGGGTGGTTGCCAAATCCCTGCTGTTGATCAAATCTTAAAATTACAACAAATAGCCCTTGACCACTTAGCAAAGGTACGCGTGATCCCACAAACGCATCTTGTGATGGGGCAGCTATAGAGGAGTTGATGACAATTTTTGACCTACCAAAGATCGAACAAGCAGTCCGTATGATTTTAGAAGCGATTGGTGAAGATCCTGAGCGCGAAGGGTTGGTGGAAACACCTGCCCGGGTGGCTAAAATGTATCAGGAAATTTTTGCCGGATTACAAGAAGACCCGGAAGAACATCTGGGTAAAATCTTTGCTGAAGACCACGAAGAAATGGTATTGGTAAAGGATATCCGACTGTTTAGCATGTGTGAACATCATTTAATTCCCTTTATTGGTAAAGCCCATGTTTGCTATATCCCGAGGAATGGCAAGGTAACGGGTTTATCTAAACTAGCCAGGTTAGTCAACGGCTATGCCCGTCGTCCTCAACTGCAGGAGAGGTTAACCAAACAAATTGCCGACGCTATTATGAAAAAACTTAATCCCTATGGGGTGATGGTAGTAGTAGAGGCGGAGCATCTATGTATGTCTATGCGAGGCGTCAGGTCACCGGGGGCTACAACGGTTACTTCTGCGGTGAGGGGCATCTTTAAAAAGCATGAATCCTCTCGGGCAGAAGCACTCAGGCTAATTACCAAAGGCGAGTTATAAAAAGTGGAGGAGAAAGCTGTGAGTTTGGAACATAAGAAAGAGGGTAAATTAGAGTTAATTGCTCAAAAGAATTTTGCCCCCTACCCAGAAATGTATAAGGTAGTGGATTATCTTAACAGAACCTTAAAAGAAAAAGATGTGATTTTTGGCCTAACCAAAGATAAAGATGGTAATATGACCATTTCAATATACGAAACGTAGGCTGGCCAACCAATTATACTGAGACTAAGGAGGCCCTATGCGGATACTCATTTCCAATGATGACGGTATCTATGCTGATGGTATCGGGGAGTTAAGAAAGGCCATGGAGGAAATTGCCGACGAAGTATATGTAGTAGCCCCAGATCGTGAAAGAAGTGCCTGTGGACACGGCATAACGGTAACCCGTCCCCTGCGTGCCAAGGTGCATCCTTTTAAATCGAATAAAGCTAAGGGATGGAAAGTGGACGGTACACCAGCGGATTGTGTTAAATTAGGATTAGAAGCTATAATGGAAAATCCGCCGGATTTAGTGGTCTCCGGTATTAATTTGGGACCTAATCTGGGCAGTGATGTATTATACTCCGGCACGGTTTCTGCAGCAGTGGAGGCAGTAATCAATCATGTACCAGCTATCGCTGTCTCCTTAGCAGCCTGGCAGGACTTAGATTACCAAGCAGCAGCAGCTTTTATGAAGGAACTCGTTCCCTTGGTACTGGCCAACCCTTTGGAACAAGGGGTTTTATTAAATGTTAATGTACCCAATCATTACGATGGCCGAGGGGTGAAGATTACTCGTTTAGCTCGTCGTAGATATGTGGAGTGTTTTGATAAGCGAGTAGATCCCAGGGGAAATATATATTTTTGGATGGTGGGAGAACCCCAGAATTTAGATGAAGATGACCCGCAAACAGATGTAGCGGCTGTAAAGGATGGTTTTATTTCCGTCACTCCCATGCACTTGGATTTAACCTATTATAATTTCCAAAAGAAAATGGCCGGCTGGTTGCCGACCCATTCATAGATTTCTGGTTAAGCTCTCTAATTGAGGGCTTTTTTATTTAGGTAAGTTGGTTGGCCCTTTCTAAAGCGATTTTAACAAAATTACCGCATTGGCGGGAAGTTAAATTACCATAGTCACTATGCTCCCCTTCAATTAAACCTTCAACGCCTTGCTGCCTTGCTGCAAAGTGCTTCATTTGCCAGTTCATAACCTTATCTCTTCCCATGATAAAATCCTCCCTTAATAAGTTTTTTTACCAAATTGCTCGTTTGCCGCTTCATCCTTTTTTGAATATAGCGGGAAACCTGCATTTGGCATATGCATCGAAACTTGCCTGCCGAACAAGGTTCAGGGAAAACCACCAGGAAAAGTGTAAGGATAAAAATTTATTTTGTCCTTACGTTGGACTTAGTATGTGAGAATTTTTGAGAAAATATTTTACTAAGATTTTGGC
>CAMKDG010000017.1 GCA_946411205.1 uncultured Desulfotomaculum sp. | reverse complement strand
ATCCATACCATGCAAAAATTAGTAACCCCCCAGGATCTGGCGGGGTTAGACGTTCTTGTCACGGCAGGACCTACTCGGGAACCTTTAGATCCCGTTCGCTACTTATCGAATCGCAGTTCTGGCAAAATGGGTTATGCCCTGGCAAAAGCGGCGGCACTACGGGGGGCTAAGGTTACCTTGATTAGCGGGCCCACGGCTTTAACACCCCCCTCCGGTGTAGAGATTATTCAAATACAAACGGCTGAGCAAATGTTTCAAGAGGTACTAAAGCGGGCTGAAAAAACCCAAATCATCATCAAAGCTGCTGCGGTGGCCGACTACCGCCCCCTGGAGGCGAAAGAACAAAAGATTAAGAAACAGGGTCAAGAAATGAACATAGAACTTACACAAAATCGTGATATCTTGGCCGAACTGGGCAGACAGAAAAGAGCCCGTCAACTGTTGGTGGGCTTTGCAGCCGAAACCAATGATTTGGCACAAAATGCTATCAGTAAGTTAAAGCGTAAAAATGTAGATTTATTGGTAGCCAACGATGTGACACAACCCGGGGCAGGATTTGATTATGATACCAACATTGTTCGTATTTTTGACCAAAATGGTGAGCTTACATCACTACCCCGATTAGATAAACAACAGGTTGCTTGGGAAATTTTGAATATTGTAGTAAAAATGTTTAACCCGTTAAGGGGTAATTGAACATGTTGTATGCCGAAGTTGCTGTAACGGTGCCGGTTCGTTTAAACCAAACCTTTCATTATCGGGTACCGGAAGTTTTACAGCAGGAACTGAGCAGGTTTTCGCGGGTGGAAGTACCCTTTGCCAACAGAGTTGTGCAAGGCTTTGTGATTGATTTTAGCCCGCCGCCGCCAACCGCTAAAATCAAAGATATTAAGAGGGTTATTGAAAAAGAGCCCTTCTTAAATGAAGAGTTGTTGACAACGGCGGAGTGGCTGGTACAAAGGTATTTATGTAGCATCGGAGATGCGTTGCAGTGTATCGCAGGACCTCCTGGCAGCAAAAAAAAATACCCGGAGTCGGTTTTAGCAGCCACCGTTGATCAGCATGTACTGGCGTGTTTGGCTAGGGCTCCCAAACAAAAAGAGGCTCTCGAGGTAGCCTTGGCGAAACCGGGACTTAGCAAATCGGAACTGGCAAAGTTGGCAGGGGTATCCTTGGCGGTGGTTAATACCCTGTTAGCCAAGGGTTATTTGAAAGAAGTATGTCAGAGCCAAGGTAGCGAAGCTACCTTACCGCCAGCTAAAATGCCAAATCTTACACAAGAACAAGAGGATGCGGTTCAACAGCTAAAGGGAACGCTGCAATCTTATCAACCTTCGGCTTGGCTGCTGTATGGGGTTACTGGCAGTGGTAAAACAGAGGTGTATCTGAGAACGATTGAAGAGGTTCTTCGGCAGCAGCGACAGGCCATCGTCTTAGTACCGGAAATCTCATTAACTCCTCAAATGGTAGAGAGATTCCGCTCACGCTTTGGCAGCAAAATTGCCCTGCTACATAGTGCCCTTTCGCAAGGGGAAAGATATGCCGAAAAAGAACGGATTAAATCTGGCGATGCCTCGGTGGTATTAGGTGCCCGTTCTGCTATTTTTGCTCCAACACCCAATTTAGGGTTAGTTATCATTGATGAAGAACATGAGACTTCCTACAAGCAGGATGAAACACCTAAGTATCATGCACGGGAGGTGGCCTTACAGAGAGCTGCCCAGGCAGGTGCGGCGGTGGTCTTAGGAAGTGCTACGCCAGCCATGGAGAGTTTTTGCCGGGCCAGACCAGGGGGGCCTTATAAGTTACTGACTCTTACGAAACGGATAGAAGACAGAGAACTACCCAAGATCCAAATTGTCGATTTACGCCAGGAGTTAGGGTTAGGCAATCGCAGTATTTTTAGTCTTACTTTACAGCGAGCCCTAACCAGACGGTTAGAACGTCTGGAAAAGTGTATCCTTTTTCTTAACCGACGGGGTTTGGCCAGTATTGTGGTATGCCGTCAATGCGGTCAAGTGATGAAATGTCCTCATTGTGATATTTCCTTGACCTTACACAGTGATGGTTGGCTAAAGTGCCACTACTGTAGCTACCAGAGCCGGTCTCCGGTGATCTGCCCGCATTGTTCCAGTCGCATCATCCGTAGTTTTGGTGTAGGAACCCAGCGAGTAGAAGAGGAAATGAACCGACTGTTTCCTACCTGTAAAGTGTTGCGGATGGACGCAGACACCACCAGTCGCAAAGGTTCTCATAAGAAATTGCTGGAAGCCTTTATCTATGGAGATGCCCAGGTACTTATCGGTACCCAAATGATTGCCAAAGGCCTGGATATACCTCAGGTTACTCTGGTCGGAGTGATCAGTGCGGATGTTACATTGCATATGCCAGACTTCCGTGCCGCCGAAAGAACCTTTCAGTTACTAACCCAGGTGGCTGGTCGGGCAGGCCGGGGTCAGACCCCCGGTGAGGTGATTATACAAACCTATGATCCAGAACACTTTAGTATTCGAACGGCTCAAAAACATGATTATCTCAAGTTTTACCAAAAAGAAATGGTTACCCGACAGGCATTGCAATACCCACCCTTTAGCCATCTTATTAGGGTATTGTTTAGTGGAGTAAATGAAGCCGACGTGATGGCAGCTGCCCAGTGGTGGCAGGATCAGTTGACCACTGCCAAGCAGGCGTCTGGTTTGCCAAAGATAGAAATTCTAGGTCCAGCTCCCGCTGGCATTCCTAAAATGAAAGACCGCTACCGCTGGCAGTTAATCATTAAGGGTAGTATCAGTAAAGACATCAGAAGGGTTGCTGCTAACGTATTGGAACAGGCAGGACTGAGGTTTAAGCAGGTAGCTGTGAGTATAGATGTGGACCCGGTGAGTATGTAAAAAGCAAAATTTTCCTAGAGAACTGGAGGTTTCCCCAAATGGCAGTCTATAAAATCGTCGAAATTGGTGATGAAATACTGCGGGAAAAAGCAAAACCCGTCAAGGAAATTACCCCCAATATTATCAAATTATTAGATAACATGGCTGATACGATGTATGAGGCCAACGGTGTGGGTTTAGCGGCACCGCAGATTGGCGTATCGAAGCGGGTAATCGTCATTGATGTAGGTGAGGGATTGGTTGAACTAATCAATCCTGAGATTGTAGAGGCATCCGGCAATGTCGTAGATACCGAGGGATGTCTATCGGTGCCCGGAATGATCGGTGAAGTGGCCAGAGCGGATAAACTAGTCGTAAAAGGTATCAATCGTCAGGGAAAAGCTGTGACTTATCAAGCCAAAGGATGGTTAGCTCGGGCCTTTCAACATGAAATTGATCATTTAGAGGGTGTTGTATTCGTTGATCGGGCAGCCAATTTAAGAAAAGCAGAATAAGTTGAAAAGCGATTGAGCAGGTAAGAGGAGAAAGATATGCGAATAGTTTTTATGGGTACGCCGGACTTTGCTGCCGCCTCTCTGCAAGCATTAATTGCCTCTAAACATCAAATTGCAGCGGTGGTTACGCAGCCGGATCGTCCTAAAGGAAGAGGCAAACAGGTACAAGCACCTCCTGTCAAGCTGTTGGCTTTGCAACATAATATCTCGGTACTCCAGCCGGCCACGATCAAAACAGAGGATTTTTTGCAAACTTTACGGGAGCTACAACCGGAATGTATTGTAGTGGTGGCCTATGGCAAGATATTACCCCGTAGCATATTGCAATTGCCTCCTAAGGGTTGTATCAATGTGCATGCATCTCTGCTGCCCTATTATCGTGGGTCTGCACCCATTCACTGGTCTGTTATGAACGGTGAATGGGAGACCGGTGTAACAACCATGTTTATGAATGAGGGAATGGATACCGGAGATATGATCCTAAAAGAATCTCTTATTATTGCCCCCCAGGACAATGTAGGTTTGGTGCATGACCGTTTAGCCAAGTTAGGTGCAGAATTATTGATAGAAACCCTGGATTTACTGGAACAAGCTAAGGTTCTCAGAACACCCCAGGATCACAGGTTAGCTACCTATGCACCTATGCTGAAAAAAGAACACGAATTAATCCATTGGGATCGACCAGCTGGAGATATACACAATCATGTTCGAGGTATGGATCCCTGGCCGGGGACCTATACCCTTTGGCAGAATAAAGTGCTTAAAATATGGCGTACAGAGCTGCCCCAGGCTCGGGAAATAAATTCTCTACCGGGTACAGTTTTAGAAGAGGCTTCGTCTGGTATACTAATACAAACGGGACAGGGGCAGATTTTAGTTCAAGAATTACAACTCCAGGGAAGTAAGAGGATGGAAGTTAAAGAATTTCTCCGGGGAAAAAGCTTGACCCCCGGGACGATTCTGGGTAGCCAAGAAGGAGTGAAGCCTTGTGATTAGTCCTGAAGAATCACATTTGCCGCATGTTCGTAAACGGTTATTTGTGGGTCTATTGGCTGCCAGTTTGTTTATTGTAGGTCTGCTGATTTTTACCATTTGGTACCTGCTTTATCACCCCATCACCTTGATGCATCAAGTTATCTTGATTAGCGCTGTGGCTTTCATTATTATTGGGATCGTGGTGTTTGCTTTTGGTGTTGGTGGTATTGTATTGACCATCTGGTTGGCACAAACCATTAAGCCGTTGCAGCCATTAATACGAGTGGCTATGAGTATGCTTTTTCCCTTTGCTCTAGGATTAGGGAGAATTTTTCATATTGATGTTGATAGAATTAAAAATTCCTTTATCAGTGTTAATAATGAACTGGTTCGTACGAACCCACTGAAGTTACGTCCGGAACAGGTGTTGCTGTTGGCGCCTCATTGCATTCAAGAAAATACCTGTCCCCATAAGGTAACCAATGATATTAATAACTGCCGCCGTTGTGGTAAGTGTCAGGTGTCAGATTTACTAACCATGCGGGATCAATACGGTATTCGGGTGGGAGTAGCCACTGGGGGAACCTTGGCTCGAAAACTGGTCAAAGAATATCGGCCTAAGGCGATTGTAGCCATCGCCTGCGAAAGGGATTTGGCCAGTGGTATTCAGGATTGTAGTCCCATTCCGGTCCTGGGAGTGTTAAATGATCGGCCCTTTGGTCCTTGTTTTAATACTTCGGTATTTACCCCGGGAGTGACCAAGGCTATAGAGTTTTTTGTAGGTGACCAGAACCACTGGAGAGGAGAAGGAACGAAACATTGAGCAATCTATCCGCTAGGGAACTGGCATTGCTGGTTGGTAAAATGGTTGAAGAAGAAGGAGCTTATGCCAACCTCGCTCTAAACAAAGTGTTAGAACAATATCAGCCCGGGAAATTAGACCGGGCTTTTGCCACGGAATTAGTTTATGGGGTGTTGCGCACTTTAAATACTTTAGATTGGGTACTGGCACACTTTCTTAAACAACCCCTTGCCTCCCAGACAGTCTGGATTCGCAATATCTTACGCATGGGTACCTACCAAATCATGTTTATGTCCAGGGTACCGGATTCCGCAGCCTGCAATGAATCTGTAAACTTGGCCAAAAAATTTGGCCATGCCGGAGCTGCTAAATTTGTGAATGGTGTACTGCGTAATGTGGCAAGACAACAGAATAATTTAGATTATCCGGACCCCCAAGAGGACCCGGTTGACTATATTGCTCTGACTTATTCTCACCCCACTTGGTTAGTGGAACGGTGGTTAAAGGAGTACGGTTTTACTGGTACCGTGGCCCTTTGTCAGGCTAACAATCGACCAGCCCCCAATACTGTACGGACAAACACCTTGAAAATTACGAGACAAGAATTAATGAATCGTCTAAAGGAAGAGGGCGTGGAGGCTCGGGAAACCCAGTATGTCCCGGAAGGACTAAACCTAAATAACTTTTTATCCTACCGTTCCCTTGATTCCTTTCAAGAAGGACTTTATCAGGTTCAAGATGAAAGCTCTATGTTGGTTGCTCACGTATTAAACCCGTCCACCGGTTCCCGGGTATTGGATGTAGCTGCGGCACCTGGCGGTAAAACGACTCATATTGCACAACTGATGAGAAATTCAGGTGAAATTATTGCTTTCGATTTATATAATCATAAGCTGGATTTAATTATAGATAATTGCCGACGTTTGGGTATTACCTCCATTCGAGCAGAGGTGGCGGATGCTCGGGACGTACATAAGGAATACCAAGGGTGGGCTGATTATGTCCTGGTAGACGCCCCTTGTTCTGGTTTAGGGGTATTAAGGAGACGCCCGGATGCCCGGTGGCGCAAGGACCCCAGCCAACTGCCGGGTATTGTGAGATTGCAAAAAGAGATTCTCCAATCCGCAGCCAAGTGTCTGAGGCCGGGAGGGGTACTGGTTTACAGCACCTGCACGATAACCCATGAAGAAAATATTGGTGTGGTAGAAGATTTTCTAACAGAACACCCGGAATTTATCATGGGTGATCTCAGGCAGTTCTTGCCCTCAGGGTTAGACCAGGAGGCCACAGCGGAAAAGGGTTATCTTCAGCTTTTGCCCCATGTGCACGGGATGGATGGGTTTTTCATTGCGCGGTTAAGAAAAAAAGGATTTGATTAAAAATGTGTAGAAGTAGCAACGATAAAGTGAATCTGAAAAACCTAAACCTGGTGGAATTAAAACAACTTTTTCAAGAGTTGGGTGAAAAACCCTTTCGGGCTGAGCAGGTAGCTAACTGGATTTTTGCCAAGGGAGTTGTCTCCCTTGATCAAATGACGAATCTATCTAAAGAATTAAGGTCCCGTTTAGCCGAGGTGGCAACCATTAGCAGCCCCAGTATTTTGACCAAACAACAATCTGCCCGAGGAGATACCGTCAAGTATCTTTTTGGTTTAACGGATGGTCATGGAGTGGAAAGTGTCCTAATGAAGCATTCCTATGGTAACTCTGCCTGTATTTCTACCCAGGTGGGATGTCGCATGGGTTGCCAGTTCTGTGCCTCAACCATGGAAGGATTAGTTAGAAACCTAAGTCCTGGAGAAATGTACGATCAGGTGCTGGGAATTCAGCAGGATAGCGGAGAACGGGTGAGTCATCTTGTTATCATGGGGGCTGGCGAACCTCTGGATAACTATGATCATGTGGTAAGGTTTCTGGCAAACATCAATGCTGAATATGGTCTTAACATAGGGTATCGCCATATTACTTTATCCAGTTGTGGCTTGGTGCCGAAAATTAAGGAATTAGCGGTCAAGAAACTACCTATTACCCTAGCTATATCTCTGCACGCACCTAATGATGAATTACGCAATCATTTGGTTCCGATTAACCGACGTTATCCTTTACAAGAATTGTTAGCTGCCTGTAAAGAATATATAGAGGTTACCGGTCGTCGGATTACCTTTGAATATGCCTTGCTGGCCGGAGTAAACGATAGTGAAGGCCAGGCAAGAGAGCTGGTCTCCTTAGTAAAGGGACTAATGTGTCACGTTAATTTGATTCCAGCCAATCCCGTACAAGGAAGGGGTTTTACAAGAACCCCCCCGGAAAGGGTAGAACAGTTTCGTATTATATTAGAAAAAGGCGGTTTAAATGTCACCGTACGCCGTGAATTAGGTGCAGAAATTGATGCCGCTTGCGGACAGCTAAGGCGAAGGTATGAAGAAGGCAAGTAACAGGTTATCATCAAGTACGACAAACCCATGAACATAAAATATACAAATTTTGTAGGGGCCGATGCCCACATCGGCTCGCATATCCGGGAAAAATTGCCTGAGCAACGGGGCGATGTGGGCATCGCCCCCCTACGTATATAGTGAGGTGATCTCATGCGTCTGTTCTCAGGACTGGAAAATAGTTTGGAAAAATACATCGAGGGTTTTTTTAAGGATAAATTCAGTTCTCAGGCTCGTGTGCAGCCCCATGATATTGCTAAAAAGCTGGCTCGTTCGATGCGTGACAATCGGCGGGTGAGTGTAGCCAATATTTATGTTCCTAATTGCTATACAGTATTATTAAACCCCGAGGATTTTGAAAATTTAAAAGCCATTACTCAGCCACTGGCAGAAGAATTAGCCGATTATCTTATCAATAAGGCAGCAGAGAAAGAATTTACGCTAGTATCTCGTCCTCGTATCGAATTTGCCCAGCAGGAAGACCTGCAGTCGGGGGATTTTGTCATAGAAAGCAATTACGAAATACCGGAACCAAATGCTGACTTGGCAATATCAACAACCAAAGAACCGTTGGAGTCTGAACTAGATTTACAGGAAACCAGAGGTTATCAAACCCTAAGTGATACCGCCCCACTGCCAAATGTAGAGGAAAAAATTACAGCCAGTCTGGTGGTGGAGGAGGGGGCAGATGCCGGCAAAGAATTCCCTCTAAATGATTTCCGTACTAGTTTTGGACGTAGAGACACCTGCGATATCGTTATTAATGATACAGGTGTTTCTCGGAGACATGCACAAATAGAAAAACTAGGTGGCAGGTACTGGCTCACCGATTTAAACAGCACCAACGGAACCTTTGTCAATGGTTTACCCATTGACAAGATGGAACTCAGCACAGGGGATGTCATTACGGTAGGCAATACAGTTCTGATATTTAAGGAGTTTTAGTGTGCTTGCACTTGGCGTGTCAATTTTAAGGGGTCTATTTTTAATACTACTATATCTGTTTCTGTTTCGATTAACCGTCAGTATGTTGGGTCAGCTAAGACAAGCTTCTGCCAAAGAAGAGCCAGTGCAGCCGGGGTTACTTAAAACACGGCTCCTTGCTACAGGCGGCGACGGTGCCTCTTTACAGGTAATATCCTCTGGTGAGGAAGTTATTGTCCCCGGGGAATCTTTCCCTCTAGGGGATATAACTCAAATTGGTCGTGGGCGGGGAAATCACATTCATTTATCCGGTCATTATGCTTCCCAGGAGCACGCTCGTATCACCTTTAAACAAGGACAATACTGGCTGGAGGATTTGGGAAGTTTGAATCATACATTCTTAAATGAAGTACCTGTTACCAAGGAGATCGTTTTGGCTAACGGGGATCGACTTCGTATCGGGGAAGTAATTTTTCGTTTTGTGAGGTGGGCGTATGAAATGGAGTCAGATAACTGATGTCGGAAAGGTTCGTTCCGGCAATGAAGATAGTATGTGCGCCTGCCCGGACATTGGTCTATTTGCCGTGGCGGACGGTATGGGTGGTCATAAAGCAGGCGAAATTGCCAGCAGCACCGCTCTTAATTATCTGGAAGAGAACCTCAGGGATGCCCTAAAGACCAGCTCTGAGGTAGCGGTCTCCTTACAGCGAATTATGCAAGAAGCCAATTACCGGATTTATCGGATGTCTTCTGAGTTTGCTGAGTACAAAGGAATGGGCACTACCGTAACAGCGGGTCTCATGATTGAAAAGGATCTTTACCTGGCACATATAGGTGATTCCAGGGCCTATCTCCTACGGGGAGAGGCGATTCGCCAACTCACAGACGATCATTCACTGGTGGGTGAAATGCTTCGCCACGGCGGGATTACCGAGGAACAGGCACTAAACCACCCTCAGCGAAATATTTTAACCCGGGCTATGGGTACTGCTCCTACCATGAAATTTGATTTCTATCATTTACAATTAGAACCCCGAGATAAAATCCTGCTTTGTACAGACGGCTTGACTAACCATCTGAGACCGGAGGAAATTCGGTTAATTGCTGAGTCTCAACCGGAGTTGGACAGATGTTTGGAGTTTTTATTAGCTACCGCTCTGGAGCGGGGAGGGTTAGATAATATTGCAATGGTCATGGTGGAGATAGAGTAATTCTCGGAGGTGTCAACTTGCTGGCAAACCTGCGTAAGGAAGAACGCAGTCTGTTGTACTACATCACAGCCTTTTTGGCGGTGGGTGTACTGGTTCTTTACTTAGGACAACCAGAATTTAATACTGTTTACGAACTAGCGTTAGGCAGTGGCTATAAGTTGCCCTTCTGGTGGTTTGTGGTGATGCTTAGTATAGGTACGATGGCTGGTTTTTGGCTAATTAGTGCCTACTGGCGGGTAGCTGGTTTTAAATGTGATCCGTACTTAATGCCTATTACAGCCTCGCTAACCGCTCTGGGGTTAATCTTTTTATTTCGATTACGACCGCAGTATGCAGAGAGGCAATTTGCCTGGTTATTATTTGGCCTCGTGGCTCTGGTGATCATCACCACGCTACTCCGAAAAATGGACTGGTTAGAGGATTATAAATATATTTATGTGGCAGCCGGTGTGATTCTGTTGGTGTTACCTATCTTCTTCGGCAGAGAACAGTATGGTGCCCGTAGTTGGTTGGACTTAGGTTTGTTTCAACTGCAGTCCTCTGAATTTGTCAAACTATTACTGGTGATGTTTCTGGCCAGTTTTCTGGCCGAAAACCGCAGGGTGCTGTCTGCCGGCAGTGATCAACTTTGGGGTATTAGTATTCCTGGTATTCGGGAATATGGCCCTTTGGTTGTCATGTGGGGGATATCCTTATTAATACTGGTTTTTCAAAAGGATTTAGGAACAGCACTTATTTATTTCTGTACATTTTTGGCGATGATTTATGCAGCAACAGCTCGCATGTTCTATGTATCGGCGGGATTGCTCTTATTCTTTCTCGGTGGTACCGTAGCTTACTATATTTTTGATCATGTGCAAGCTAGGGTTGATATCTGGTTGAATCCATGGGCTTATAGTAGCGGCAAAGGGTACCAGATTGTTCAGTCATTGTTTGCCCTTGGTTCCGGGGGACTTTTTGGCAGTGGGTTGGGTCAAGGGCTTCCTGGCTTAATACCGGCAGTTCACACCGATTTTATTTTTTCCGCTATTGTGGAAGAGTTAGGTTTGGTCGGTGGCTGTGCCGTTTTGGTTTTGTACATGTGCTTTATCTTCCGGGGTTTTATGATTGCCCTGAATGCCCGGAATGATTTTACGGCACTCCTGGCCACGGGGTTTACAGCTTTGATGGGCTTACAAACCTTTATTATTATTGCGGGTGTTATTAAGTTATTACCCATGACAGGGGTAACACTACCCTTTATTAGTTACGGCGGCAGCTCACTGGTGGCTAATTTCGTATTATTAGGGATGCTGCTGAACGTTTCCCACGAGGTAAATCAAGGAAATGAAACAGAATATTAAAAAGCTGAGCTATTTTCTATTATCGATCTTTGTGATTCTTCTTTTTTATTTAACGTATATCACCTTTCAACAAGGTGAGGCATTGGCTACCCATCCCCAAAATCGCCGTATGGCCGCCAAAGAAGCTGCTATTATCCGTGGGACTATTTATGACCGACAGGGTGTTAGCTTAGCGGAAACCAAGTGGCAAGGCCAAGCGGGGCAGCGGGTTTACCAAACTGTAGAGCATGTTTTTCCCTCCGCTCATGTGGTGGGCTATGTATCTGAAAGATATGGTTCTTCTGGCTTAGAGGCGGCCTATAGTAAAGAACTATTGGGTTTAACAGAAGCCGATGCAGTGGAGAACCTGCTCGATAAAATTCTTAATCGGACACCCCGAGGCAACGACCTGATTCTCACATTGGATGCTTCGTTGCAGAGTCGGGCCTTGGCTTTATTAGGAAACAGAAGGGGAGCAGTGGTGGCTCTAGATCCCCGCACCGGTGCGGTTTTAGCCATGGTCAGTTCCCCGGCATTTAATAGTAATACCTTGAAAGACCCAGAGGTTTGGAACCAATTGAATAAAGATGAGGCAAATGCACCTTTATTAAACCGCGCCACCCAGGGAGCCTACCCACCTGGTTCCGTGATTAAGTTGGTTACCGGCGCAGGGATTTTGACCAACCAGGTTGATCAACCGGAAAAAACCATTGATTGCCCTGGTTACGTCATCATTGATGGTAACAAAATTGCCGATAACCAGGTACACCATCAAGTGAACTTTAGTAAGGCCTTGGCTGTTTCCTGTAACACCTACTTTGCCCAAGAAGGAGTAAAGTTGGGTTGGCATAATCTACTGAATACCTTTGAAAAGTTTGGACTTAATCAAAATCCCCATTTGGAAATTCCCGTCAGAGCGGGCACTTTTGCCGCGGCAGAGCGTCGTAATAAGAGTCAACTGGCGGAGACTTCCTTTGGTCAGGGGGACACGCTCCTTAGCCCCTTGCACATGGCCTTGGCTTGTGCGGCCATTGCCAATCATGGTACCATTATGAAACCCTATTTAGTCAAAGAGATTCGCAAACCTGAGGGACAGGTAGTACGGGTTACCGAGAGCACGCCTTGGCTCACAGCCACCACACCGGAAATTGCCGGGCTGATTACTCAGGGAATGGTGGGTGCTGTGGACTGGGGTACTGGTTCAGGGGCTTCCCTGAGAGGAATTAAGGTGGCAGGTAAAACGGGGACTGCAGAAACAAAAAATACACAAGATCCTACGAGTGCGCCCCATGCTTGGTTTGTAGGTTTTGCTCCGGCTGACAACCCCCAAGTGGTGGTAGCCGTTATTGTAGAAAAAGGCGGTTCAGGCAGCAAGGTGGCCGCCCCCATAGCGAGAGATGTTATGGCTGCTGCCCTGTCTGGCAAATAGATATGGTTTCAGTTGTAGTAAGGAGTGAGACAGAACATGATAGGCAAACTTCTGGGTAACCGTTATGAAGTATTAGAGCAATTGGGCGGCGGCGGCATGGCGCTGGTTTGGAAGGGGAAAGATACCCTTTTAAATAGATTGGTTACCATTAAGGTGCTGCGGCCCGAGTATGCCAGTGATGAAGATTTTGTCCGTCGTTTCCGGCGGGAAGCCCAGGCTGTGGCCAGCCTGTCCCACCCCAATATTGTCAGCATTTATGATGTCGGACAGGAAAACGACAGTCATTACTTGGTCATGGAATATGTGGAGGGTGAAAGTTTAAAGTCACTGATTCGTCGGGAGGCTCCTTTGCCTTCGACCAAGGCTATTCAACTGGGCCGTCAGATTGCTGAGGCCTTGGAACACGCCCATGAGAACAGTATTATTCACCGGGATGTCAAGCCCCATAACATTCTGATTACGAAAAACGGTAGAGCTAAGCTAACTGACTTTGGCATTGCCCAGGCTAGTGCCTCAACAATTACCCATACGGATACCATTGTTGGCTCGGTTCACTACATCTCGCCGGAACAGGCCAAAGGAGAACCAGCTGGACCTAAATCAGACATTTATGCTTTGGGTGTAGTTCTCTATGAGATGCTTACCGGACAGGTACCTTACCAAGCAGACGGTGCCATTGGTGTAGCCTTAAAGCATATTCAGGAGCAGCCACTATCCTTACGGGAAATTAACCCTAACATACCAGAGGATCTAGAGAAAGTAGTTCTCCGGGCGATGGATAAACTGCCAGAAAGAAGACACAAAAGTGCCAGAGCCTTTGGCGAAGACCTTATCTCGATTAGTGATGAAACGAGAACGATGCTCCCTTATCTGCCTGAGGACGAGGAGTATACTCGAGTGTTGCCTAATCCAACTTTGATCATGAAAGAAGAACCGAGAATTAGCCGGGCGTCAGATAAACCTAGCAAACACAGGCAAATGAAGCCTGCGGCCTGGGGTATGCTGGCTTTCGTGCTGGTTCTTTTAGCAGCGGGTATGCTGTTTGTTTTTAACAGTTATTTAAATGTGGGAGAAGTCAAGGTACCTCCGGTGGTGGGGATGCACATCGATGAAGCTCGCCGTGTCTTAAAGGAAAGAGGTTTAGAGGTTAGTGTTTCCACCCAGCCCCACGATACTGTCAAAAAGGATCATGTGATATCTCAGGATATGGAAGCCAACCGGATGGTGAAAAAAGGGCGAGTTATCGTCTTGGTGGTAAGTGGTGGTCAGGATTTAGTAGAAGTACCGGATGTGGTTAATTTTTCTCTGGAGGAAGCTAAATACACGTTATTTAACCAAAAATTTAAGGTAGAAGTTCCGGCAGAAGAACAGGTTTACAGTGAGGATGTCGACAAAGGCAAGGTTGCTGAACAGGAGCCCAAAGGAAAAGCTCAGGCACCCCGGGGCAGTACCATTAAACTGCATCTCAGTAAAGGGCCTAAGCCCCAAGTGCAAAAGGTGCCTAATCTGATCGGTTTAACGCAGGAAACAGCCCTTAGTGAACTATCCCGTTTAGGCTTGGCCTTGGATGAAACCATTGGACAAGTGGAGAGCAGCGAATACTTGAGTGGGCAAATTACCAAGCAAGATCCTGCCCCGGATAGTGAACTGGAAGAGGGAAATAAAGTAAAGATAACCATTAGCACTGGCCCTGGACCTGCGCCAAGGCAAATAACAGTTACTGTACGTGTTCCGAATGACGGGAAAACTCACGAGGTTAAAATTGAACGACAGGATGTTCGGGGCACAGACAATGCCTATGTTAGTACTAATCAGCCTGGGGAAAACGTGGTTCAAAACATTCGTTTCTATGGCAAGGGCAGAATTCGGGTTTTTCTGGATGGACAACTTGAAGAAGACATACCTGTTGAATAATGCAGCTAAATCGAGGAGAGATTTCAGTAGTGTTTGAAGGGGTATTATTTAAGGCTTATGGTGGCTTTTACTATGTCAAAAAAGGGGAAGAAATCTGGGAGTGTTCCCTGCGCGGCAAGTTTCGCCTGGAGAAGGGTACGCCGGCTCTGGTAGGGGACCGGGTGCGGGTTACACCGGTGCGCGGCAATACCGGTCGCATTGATGAGGTGTTGCCCCGAAAGACAGAGTTATTCCGTCCGCCGGTGGCCAATATTGATCAAGCAGTAATTGTTTTTGCTGCTAAAAACCCCGAACCCAACTTAGCCTTGTTAGATAGGTTTTTGGTTCTAGCAGAAAGTGCTGCTGTTGCTCCGGTGGTTTGTTTAAATAAGGCGGACCTACTTACCGGACACCGGGAACATGAATGGCTAAAACTTTATCGTAAGATAGGTTACCCCATCGTGATTACCAGCACCAAAAAGGATCAAGGCCTGGAAGAACTCCGGGAATTGCTGATGGGTAAAACCTCGGTATTTGCCGGTCCTTCCGGCGTTGGTAAGTCTAGCCTGTTAAATGCAGTACAGCCGGGCCTGGAGCTGAAAACAGGAGAAATTAGTAATAAACTGAAGAGAGGCAAGCACACCACTCGACATGTAGAACTATTACCGCTTTTGCGGAGTGGTTTTGTGGTGGATAGCCCGGGATTTTCGAGTTTGGATTTACCTCAAATGGAGCGAGTAGAATTGGGTTACCATTTCCCGGAGTTTGAGGTTTTCCGTGAAGACTGTAAATTTAACGGTTGCTTACACCACCATGAACCTAAGTGTGCCGTTAAGCAGGCAGTGGAGCAAGGACTTATTCAACAAGATCGCTACCAACATTATTTAACTTTTTTACAGGAAGTTATTGAGCAGGAGAGGAGATACTAAGAATGGTGAAAATAGCTCCCTCCATTCTGTCAGCTGACTTTGCTAACTTGGCTCAGTCTGTGCAGGTGGTGGAAAAGGCAGGCGCAGAATACCTCCATATCGATGTTATGGATGGCCATTTTGTACCCAATATTACCATTGGTCCTTTAATCGTTGAGGCACTGAGACCACACAGCAAGATGTTTTTTGATGTGCATTTGATGATAGAGCAACCGGATCGTTATGTCTCGGATTTTATCAAAGCAGGGGCAGATTTAGTTTGTGTTCATGGGGAAACCTGCAGCCACCTGCACAGAGTCATTTCCCTGATCAAAGAAAAGGGAGCCAAAGCAGGGGTGGCACTAAACCCCCACACCCCGGTTCAGCTACTTGAGTATGTTTTACCCATGCTTGATTTGGTGCTGTTAATGACGGTAAATCCAGGTTTTGGGGGTCAAAAATTTATCCCCGAAGTGTTGCCTAAGATTGAGACAATCTCCCGTATCATTGCAGAAAAAGGCCTAGCCACAGAAATCCAGGTGGACGGGGGTATTAATGCCCAAACCGCTTCCTTGGTAGCCAAAGCCGGGGCCAGTGTACTGGTGGCTGGCAGTGCGATCTTTGGCAGTGACAATCCGGCTCAGGCGGTACTAGAGATAAGAAAAGCGGCAGAAGGGGTTTAGATAGCTGTCAGTTAAAAGATAGCCAGTGGCCGTTAGTCATTCGTTAAGGCCAAAAGCCAATAGCTAAAGGCCATTTGCTAAAATAGATGTACGAGTTGAAACAAACTTTTGCCCAAAAGTTGTTAACCAAAGGAGGTGCAGACTCATGGCTGTTTGGAAGTGTCAAAAATGCGGTGCTACTAAGGAAGGACGTTGCCGTCCTCAAAAATGCGCCTGCGGTGGGACAAAAGAAGATTACGTAAAAGAAGAAGCGAAGTAAGGCGTCAGTAAAACCCAAAGCCATCAGTTACGGTTTACGTCCAACTGATGGCTTACTCTTTACTAACTTCCTAAACTGAAACCTAAAACTGACGGTTGAAGGCAGGTTTGCTAGCAAAAGCTTATTAGGCCTCGCTAGCCTCATTAACCATCTCAGCAGCAAGTCGCAAGGTTGCTACCGTATTGGTGAGCAAAATTTCATAAAGCATAATAGGCAGCACATCCTGTATGGTTGTCCCTACTTCACCGGCTTGCACTTTCTTGGCTACAAGATCGCCGGCCCGGTTTAGGCTATTGTTTACTAAGGTAATAATTTCTTCTTGGTGTTCCTGAACAAATTTGTCTACATCGACTTTCATAAAATAAACAATCCTTTCGACATTTTTAGCAACATTATAACTCTTATGCAAACGTATTCCAATCAAAACATTTTTTGTATCTTTTTTATATTTATCATAAACTCATATTGACCAGTTTGTGATATAATATACAATATTAATTATGGACGAGCCATTATAAAATCAGGAGGGATAGTTGTGAATCTATTAATTATGGGACCCCCTGGAGCCGGTAAAGGTA
The DNA here is from genome assembly GCA_946411205.1 of uncultured Desulfotomaculum sp. Lineage (GTDB taxonomy): Bacteria > Bacillota > Desulfotomaculia > Desulfotomaculales > Desulfotomaculaceae > Desulfotomaculum. The sequence goes on along the minus strand of CAMKDG010000017.1, from coordinate 23,206 downwards.
CCCAGGCTGAAGTACTGGTTAAAGAATTAAACATTACCCACATCTCCACCGGGGATATGTTCCGCGCAGCCATCAAAGAAGGCACTGAAATGGGTAAGAAGGCTAAGGAATACATGGACAAAGGTGCCTTGGTGCCCGATGAAGTTGTTATTGGTATGGTAAAAGAACGCCTGTCCCAGGCTGACTGCCAAGCCGGTTTTCTGTTAGACGGTTTCCCTCGCACGGTAGAACAAGCCGCTGCCTTGGATGCTACTCTGCAGGATATGGGTATCAAGCTGGATGGTGTGGTAAACGTTGAAGTTCCGCTAGAAAAATTAATGGCCCGCTTAACCGGTCGTCGTGTGTGTAAAGGTTGCGGTGCTTCCTACCATGTGATTTTCAATCCCCCTCAGGCAGAAGGAAAGTGCAACAGCTGTGCAGGAGAATTATATCAGCGTTCCGACGACAACGAAGAATCCGTAGGTACCCGCCTCAATGCCTACATTGAGAAAACCAAGCCTCTAATTGACTATTATGAAGCAAAGGGTATCCTCAAGGGCATCAATGGTGATCAGGAAATCAGCAAAGTGTTAGCTGATATTCTGGCAGCAGTAAAATAGATTCAATAAAAACTCTCGCTATCATGGATCATGGATAGCGAGGTTTTTTTATTTCTATGGACAAAAAGGTTATTTTTAGCATATTTTTTCTCTGCGACAAAAATATCGTCAATATATTAAACAATCTTACACTAACAAAAAATACAAAATTATTTAACAATCTAGAAGGAATTTATTCGAGATCGTGGAATATTCTTTTCGTAGAAATTTTTAATCAAGTCTGACTAAATAATCGATCAGGAGGTGGTCAAAGGACTGACAGTGGTGTTGGCAGAAGTTTACTCGGTACCCTATATTTAAGAGGAGGATGTTTATGAAAAAGTTTCGTTTGTATGCACTGTTAACAGCAGTGGTAATGCTGGCTGCCCTAGTAGTTGGCTGTGGCGCTGGCGGTGGCGGCGAAGAGAAAAAAGCAGCTGAAGCCAAAGAAATCATTATTGGCGGTAACCTAGAATTAAGCGGTGCTGTGGCCACCTTTGGTACTGCTATGAAAAATGGTGCGCAATTATACTTTGATGAAGTGAATGCTGCCGGAGGCGTTCTTGGTAAACAAATTAAATTTGAAGTGTTGGACAACAAGTCTGACGCCACCGAGGCTGCCAATGCTGCTACTCGTCTAATTACCCAGGACAAAGCAGTGGCCATTATGGGCGCAGCAACTTCCGGTAACACAATGGGTTATATGCAAGTTGCCACAGACAACAAGGTGCCGATTATCACTCCTTCTGGAACCGCTCTAGACGTTACTGTTGATCCTAATACGAAAAAAGTACGTGACTATGTCTTCCGTACTTGCTTCATCGACCCCTTCCAAGGTATTGTGATGGCTAACTTTGCTACCAATGATCTAAAAGCTAAAACGGCTGTTCTTTACGTCGATAATCAGTCTCCTTATGCTAAGGGCTTGGCTCAATTCTTTGAAGAATCTTTCATTAAGCAGGGTGGTCAAATCGTAGCGAAAGAAGCCTTTGTTCCTGAAGATCAAGATTTTAAAGCTACCTTAACGAAAATTAAGGGCCTAAACCCAGACGTTATTTATGTACCTGCTTACTACGAGCCCGTTGGTAAAATCGTCAAGCAGAGTCGTGAAATTGGTATCAACATTCCCATCCTTGGTGGTGATGGTTGGGATTCTCCCAAACTGCCCGAGATTGCCGGTGCTGCAGCTTTAAATAACACCTTCTTCACCAACCACTATTCCTCTCAGCAGGATGATCCCATGATTAAATCCTTTGTAGAAAAATACCAGGCTAAATTCGGTCAAGTTCCTGATACTTTTGCTGCCCTTGGTTATGATACCGCTGTTCTTCTGGTAGATGCCGTTAAACGTTCGGAAGATGGCACACCCGAAAAAATTAAAGACGCCTTGATTAGCGCCAAAGAAGTGCAGGCTGTCACTGGTAAACTCTCCTTTGATGAAAACCATAACCCCATTAAAGGTGCTGTTATCTTAGAAATGAAAGACGGCAAGCAAACCTATAAGACTTACGTGAATCCTAAATAACGAACTGGATTTAAAGTGAGGGGGGATTCCCCCTCACACTATTTACACTGATTGGGGTGGCCTCCTTGGAAGAATTCATACAACAACTAATTAACGGTATCTCGCTGGGGAGTATCTACGCACTGATCGCCCTTGGCTATACAATGGTATACGGGATTGTTAAGCTAATCAACTTTGCCCATGGTGATATTTACATGGTGGGCGCCTACTTGGGCTTCTTTGCTATTGCGATTTTGGGTTGGCCTTTCCTGCCGTCATTGCTGATGGCTATGGCTGTTTGTGCTGTGCTGGGAGTGGTTATTGAAAAACTGGCTTACAAGCCATTGCGTAATGCTCCGAGAATTGCAGCCTTAATTACTGCCATTGGTATTTCTTTATTTTTAGAATACAGTATGATGTTACTGGTGAAGCCAGAAGTTCGTTCCTTCCCACAGGTACTTTCTGACGTGCAGTATAACCTTTTTGGCGGTTTAGTTATCAGCAGTCGACAAGTTATTATTCTCGTGGTGACGATTGCTTTAATGCTGTTGCTACAGTATATCGTCCATAAGACAATGATCGGTAAAGCTATGCGGGCAGTTTCTCATGATAAACAAGCTGCTCAATTAATGGGGATTAGCGTTGACAACACCATTTCCTTCACCTTCGCCATTGGCTCCTCCTTGGCTGCAGCCGCCGGTGTATTGGTAGGTATATATTACAATGCCATTAATCCGTTGATGGGGATTATGCCCGGTTTAAAAGCTTTCGTAGCTGCTGTACTGGGTGGCATAGGCATTATTCCCGGTGCTATGGCGGGTGGCTTTTTGCTGGGAATTGTGGAAGCCATGGTCAGTGGTTATGGTAAATCTCTTTACCGTGACCCGGTAGCTTTCATTATCCTTATCATCATTTTGATTGTTAAACCGGCCGGCTTGTTTGGTAAGAATGTCCGGGAGAAAGTGTAGGTGATGGTCAATGTTTCAGCGTAAGATCGGAAAACAAATTGCAATTCTGGCGGTTCTTATCATCTTCTGGGCCTCTGTTCAAGCAATGGTGGGCTTTGGTATTATTAACCCCTACTACGAGTTAAACCTGATTCTCATTGGTATTAACATTATTCTAGCTGTCAGCCTGAACTTAATTAACGGTTTTAATGGACAGTTTTCTCTCGGTCACGCTGGCTTTATGGCTGTGGGTGCCTACGGTGCGGCCATAATTACCCTAAAAACCCAGTTGCCCTTTGGGTTGGCACTTTTGTTTGGGGCATTCTTGGCCGGCATTTTTGGTATTTTAGTAGGCTTACCCACCCTGCGCCTGCGAGGTGACTATTTGGCCATAGCTACCCTTGGTTTTGGCGAAATTATTCGTGGTGTTATTGTTAACATTGATTATATCGGAGGTGCCTATGGCCTTTCCGGCATACCCAAATTAACCAACTGGACCTTGGTCTTCTGGTTAACTGTACTCACTGTTATTGTTATTGCCAACTTTGTCAACTCTACCCACGGTAGAGCAACCATATCTATTAGAGAAAACGAAATTGCCGCCGAGGCTATGGGCATTAATACCACCAAGTATAAGGTAATGGCTTTCTCCATCGGATCTCTCTTTGCCGGTCTGGCCGGTGGTTTACATGCACACTATTTTTATACCATTCAACCGGGTACCTTTAACTTTTTGAAGTCCTTTGATATTTTGGTCATGGTTGTATTGGGTGGGCAGGGCAGTATTACCGGCTCCATTATTGCTGCCGTTAGTTTAACCATACTATCAGCCGCTTTGCAGAAATTAGCAGCTTTACGTTTGGTAATCTATGCATTATTACTGGTAATTGTCATGTTGTTTAGGCCTCAAGGTTTGATGGGCACCAAAGAGTTTAGTCTGAAAATGTTTAGACGTAAGACGAAAGATAAGGAGGGAAAACAACATGGCACTGCTATCGGTCAATGATCTATCCATATCTTTCGGAGGTCTTCGGGCCGTCAGCAATTTAAACCTGGAACTAAACAAAAATGATTTGGCCGGGTTAATTGGTCCTAACGGAGCAGGCAAAACAACCGCATTTAATATGCTAACAGGCGTGTATCTCCCCACTGAAGGGGATATAAAATTAGATGGTAAAAGTTTGCTAGGGTTAAAACCTTATCAAATTAATCATTGTGGGGTCGCCAGAACCTTCCAAAATATTCGTTTGTTTGCAGACTTGTCGGTAATCGATAATTTAAAAATAGCGTACCATAGCCATGCCAAATACGGACTTTGGGGAGCCATTTGTCGCCTACCAGGTTTTTATAGTGGTGAAAAAGAGATGTATGAAAAATCGATGGACTTGTTAAAGATATTTAAACTTGAGCACAAGTGGGAGGAGTTAGCCAATAACCTTCCCTATGGTGAACAGCGAAGGCTGGAAATTGCCAGGGCTATGGCTACGCAGCCTCGTCTCCTGTTACTAGATGAACCGGCAGCAGGTATGAATCCTCAGGAAACTCACGAATTAATGGAAATGATTCACTGGATTCGTGATCAATTTGACCTAACAATCCTGTTGATTGAGCATGATATGTCACTAGTGATGGGGGTTTGCGAAAAAATCTACGTTTTAGATTACGGTCAGATCATTGCCCAGGGCACACCGGAAGAAATCAAGAATAATCGTCGGGTGATTGAAGCCTATCTGGGAGAGGAGGCTTCCTAATGCTAAAAGTGGAAGGTATTCATGTTTATTATGGAGCAATTTACGCTATTAAAGGTATTTCCCTGGAGGTCTCCCAGGGTGAAATAGTAACGCTGATTGGTGCCAACGGGGCGGGTAAAACCACCATTCTCAATACAATCTGTGGCTTGATTAAAGCAAAAAGTGGACAGATCCGTTTCGAAGGCAAAGAAATTACCGGCGTGGCTACCCAAGAGTTGGTGAAAAGGGGTTTAACTCAGGTTCCAGAAGGTCGCAGAATTTTTGCCAACATGCCGATATACGAGAATCTTGAACTGGGTGCTTTCTTAAACAAAAATAAAAAAGAAGTGGCAGTAGAGATAGAAAAGGTGTATGAGCGGTTTCCCAGACTTAAGGAACGGAAAAATCAATTAGCAGGCAGTTTATCTGGTGGCGAACAACAAATGTTAGCCATGGGTAGAGCCCTAATGTCAAAGCCTAGATTGCTGCTACTGGATGAACCCTCCATGGGGTTGTCGCCCATCCTGGTAAAGGATATCTTCTCTATTATTAAAGAGCTTAACCAACAAGGAACTACTATCCTACTGGTGGAACAAAATGCTAAAATGGCTTTATCCATTGCTCATAGGGGATATGTAGTGGAAACAGGACGCATTGTACTGGCCGGGGATGCGGAAAATCTGCTCAATTCTTCTGAGGTGAAAAAGGCATATTTAGGTGGCTAGATTCATAAACGTCATGTAGATGCCATTTCTATGTCAATTAGTTGCACAAGAGGATGGCCTGATTTATTAAAACATTCAAAAATATGCAGGAATTTTAATAGAATTTGTGGAATTTAAATTTATTAAAGATAATGAATAAAAACCTGGATGTGATGGGGTATGAGGAGGTATCATTTATTCCACTCAAAGGCCTGTGAATTGCGCAGTCTGCCTGTACAGGAAGTGGACGTTGCCACTTTAGTGAAAGAGGGTCAGGTATTACTGCAGTCAGGTTTGCTGGGTGGATTGTTATTATGCGTTAACAATCATTACATGGTTGTTTTACCATCGGATATATCATATTCTTTGGAAAGTGAAACGTTAGGTTCCCTTGCTTGGAGAAAGGCTATTTTTATTCCAGAGCAACTATCTTCTGAGGAACTAATGAGCAAGTGGCTAAAACAACCAACAGATGTACCGATAATAACCAATGCTGCGGGGCAGTTTCTTGCTATGCTGGAACCACTGGCAGTGGCCGGTGCAATCCATGATGAACTAATCAAGATGCGTGCCTATTTAGACAGCGTTTTAAATCAGGTAAATGAAAGTGTCTGTGGGATTGATAGATTACACCGTGTAGTCATGTGGAATCCCAAGGCAGAAGAACTATATGGTGTAAATGCTGATTCTATTCTGACCCACCGGATTGAAGATTTCTTCTCCAATCTCAGAGTCAGTAATTGCATGCACGAAAAGAAGGAATTGAAGGGTCACTATCACCAACCCTGTGAAGGTACCCATGTGCTTATTAATTCGGCTCCGGTAATGGATGGGGAAGAGGTACTGGGCGGCTTGTCGGTGGAAAAGGATATTACCGAGGTGGTGCAACTCAATCAGGAATTGACCCGCGCCAGTTCCCAAGTGAAGTTGCTGGAACAGGAAATAAAGAAAATGTCTGGCCAAGACGATGCCTTTCGCAAGTTGATTGGCAGGAGTCAAGCTATTCGAAACTTAATTTCCTTTGGTAAAAAAGTAAGTGTTACCGATGCAACAATTCTGTTAAGGGGTGAAAGTGGCACGGGCAAAGAACTTTTGGCCCGGGCTATCCACCAAAATAGTCACCGTCACCTGTTTCCGTTTATTGTAGTCAATTGTGGCGCCATACCAGCAAACCTTTTTGAAAGTGAATTGTTTGGTTATGAAGGTGGTGCCTTCACCGGGGCGGACCGCAAAGGTAAGCCAGGTATGTTTGAACTGGCCAACGGCGGCACCTTGTTTCTGGATGAAATAGGCGAGATGCCGGTGGAAATGCAGGTTAAGTTGCTTAGAGTGCTGCAGGAAGGCACCTACTACCGGGTAGGGGGGTCCCAGCCGGTCCAAGTAAATGTAAGGGTTTTGGCAGCTACTCACCGTGATTTAGAGACGATGATCAGCCGAGGTCAGTTCAGAGAGGATCTATACTATCGATTAAATGTTGTTTCCTTAGAAATACCTCCCTTACGAGATCGCAGAGAGGATATTCCCGAATTGGTACACCTGTTTCTGCAAGAGTTCAGTCCTAAATATGATAAGTCCATCAATAAATTAGAACCTGCGGTAATGACTTCTTTCTTGGATTATTCTTGGCCGGGGAATGTGAGGGAACTGAAAAATGCTGTGGAGAGATTGGTGGTACTCACTGAAGGAGAAACCATCGACGAACAATCCTTACCGGAAAATTTACGACGAAATACCTATATTTCAGTGGTCACCAGCCCGATGACTCAGGGAAAATTAATGAATGTAGCTGTTGAGGCTGAAAAACAATTGATCCTAAAAACCCTACAGCAGGTGAGAGGCAATCGCTCCGAAGCAGCCAGGGTTTTGGGAATCCCCAGAAGCACCCTCTATTATAAACTTCGTCAACTGGGCATTCCTGCAAAAGGATAAAGTATTCTTATCTTTTCTAGGAGGTGATTGAAGCTTTTAGTCGAATAATCAATAACTGTACAAAAAATTAGAAAGGGAGCAGAGAAAAAGAGATGAAAAAAAGCAAAATTTGCCTTATTCTCAGCGCTTTAATGATTACAGCCCTGCTCTTAACCGGCTGCGGTGGCAGCGGCGAAGAGAAGAAACAGGCTGAGGGTGAGAAAGCTGCAACTGGTGGTGGAACCATCAAAATTGGTTTCCTGGGAGCTAAAACCGGTGGACACGCAGCCTATGGTGTTGAAACCTTAAAGGGTATAAAAATGGCCGTGGAAGATATCAACTCAGCAGGTGGCTTACTGGGCAAAAAAATTGAGATTGTAGAAGAAGATCATGGCAGTAAAGTTTCCGAGGGTACTACTGTTACTCAGAAACTCATTACCCGTGATAAAGTAGTTGCCATTATTGGAGATCCTACTACCGGTATTACCAAAGCGGCAGCACCGATTGCCCAACAAAACAAAGTTGTCTTATTATCCGCGGGTGCTGTGGGACCCGGTGTAGTTGAAATTGGTGATTACATCTATCGTGATGTATTATTAAACTCCGTAGGAGCTCCTGCGGTAACAAAATATCTGAATGAAAAACTTGGTTGGAAAAAAGTGGTTGTTGTTACTTCCATGAACAATGATTTCAGCGTTGGTCTGACTGATTTGTTTAAACAGGCTTTGATCGAAAACAAAATGGAGATCGTTGGAGAACAAAGCATTCAGGATGGCGACCAGAATTTTGCCGCCCAGGTTACTGCTATCAAGGATAAAAAAGCCGACGGTATTATCTTCACTGGCTACTATACCGAGGGTGCACTGTTTATGAAAGAAGTACGCAAGCAAGGTCTTAAAACCGTTCTGGTTGGCGGTGATGGCCTGATGTCTGACGTATTCCTTAAAATGGGTGCCGAAGCTGTTGAAGGTTCCATGTTCTTCTGTGGCTTTGCAGTTGACGAAACCAAATCCACTGATAAAACCAAGAAATTTATCGAGGCATACAAAGCCGGTAACAATGGCGTACAGCCCGATTACTTCTCGGTACAGGGTTACGACGCGGTCATGTTAATTGCTGATGCTATTAAGGCAGCAAATAGTGATGAACCTGAAAAATTCCGTGTTGAACTGGCGAAAACCAAAAACTGGGAAGGTGTTTCCGGTACCATTACTTTTGACGAGAGTCGGGAGCCGATTAAAAGCCCCGTCTACTTGTTAGAAGTTAAAGAAGGTAAGTTAGCGGTTAAGGATACCATCGAAGTTAAATAATTTTCCCTGGTGAAAAAATCTTTTTTAAATGGTTGCGGCCATTGCGATTCGTAATGGCTGCAATCCTTGTTTAATCCCGATAGAAAGGATGGTTCTATGCTATCGCAGCAAATACTGAACGGAATAACACTTGGTGCTACCTATGCACTGATAGCCCTGGGTTATACCATGGTGTATGGTATAATACAATTGATCAACTTTGCCCATGGAGAAATTTATATGGTTGGGGCTTTCGTCGGGGTATTCATGATAACTGTTTTTCAACAGGGATTAGTTATTTCTTTGGCAGCAGCTATGCTAGCTTGTGTGATTATGGGGGTTACCATAGAACGCTTTGCCTACCGCCCTTTACGTCGTTCCACGCGTCTGGCGCCACTTATTTCTGCCATTGGGCTTTCCATTTTTTTGCAGACCTTAATGACTAAAATTAAAGGCCCTCAGCCAATTCCTTTTCCTCATGTCATGGAAGATGCCCTCTATAAACTAGGACCTATTGAAATTAGTAAGGTGCAAATTATCATTCTGGTGGTTGCCAGCTTATTAATGGCAGGACTTCATTTTATTGTAAAATATGTGAAAATTGGCAAAGCCATGCGGGCAGCTTCCGAAGATTATGACACCAGTGCGTTAATGGGAATTAACGTCAACCGGGTAATATCCTTTACCTTTGCCATAGGTTCTTCTCTGGCCGCTGCAGGTGGTGTGCTGGTCGGACTATATTTTAATTCTGTATCTCCCTTTATGGGTGTTTCAGCCGGCTTAAAAGCCTTTTGCGCGGCGGTACTGGGTGGTATTGGTAGTATTCCCGGAGCTATGTTGGGAGGTCTCTTTATAGGAGTTGCTGAAACATTAGGGATTGCTGGCGGTTTTGATACGTATAAGGATGCTATCGCATTTACTTTACTGATTATTGTCTTACTGTTCCGCCCAACGGGTTTGCTAGGACGTCCAATCCAGAAGAAAGTGTAGGTTAGAGCTATGGATAGTATTTTCAGCATGTTTTTGAATGATTATTATATACAGGTATTAACCATGCTGGGTATCTACCTGATAGCTGCTCTCGGGTTAAACCTGATTACCGGTGTTACTGGACAACTCTCCTTTGGTCATGCTGCTTTTTTAAGCATTGGAGCTTACACATCTGCTATTATTAGCCTTAAACTACAGCTTCCTTTTGTAGTGGCCCTCTTAGCAGCCGGTCTCATGACGGCTATCTGGGGTATTTTGTTGGGCTATCCAACCTTACGCTTAAGCGGAGACTATTTAGGTATTGCTACCTTAGGATTTGGTGAAATCGTGAGGGTTGTCTTTTTAAACATGAAAATTACTGGCGGTGCTTTAGGTTTAGCAGGAATACCTCGTTCCACTTCACTAACGATGGTAATTATTTTGGTCTTTTTCACCATTTTATCTATGTTTCGATTAGAGAATTCTCGTTTTGGCCGATCTCTAATCGCCATCCGTGAAGATGAAATTGCAGCCGAATCCATGGGTATTAATATAACGAAAACTAAGATTACTGCCTTTGCCCTGGGGACCTTTTTTGCAGGTGTCGGCGGCGGCCTATATGCACATTTAATTCAATACCTTAATCCGCAGGACTTTGGTTTTGTAAAATCCTTTGATTTCTTAGCTTTTATCGTGTTAGGTGGATTAGGTAGTATTCCCGGTGCCATTTTGGGAACCACCGTTTTAACTTTAGCTCCTGAATTTTTACGTTTTGTAGCTGATTATCGCATGATGATTTACGGTTTGCTAATGGTCTTTATGATGATCGTTCGTCCCAGAGGATTACTGGGTGGCGTGAAATTAAGCCGTTTATTTGCTAAAAAGAAAGTGCAAACTTCAGACACTTCCGCGTCCGGCGGGGCTAACTGATGGAGGTGAGGGAATGTCAAAGACAATTTTAGAAATGGACAATGTAACCATCCGTTTCGGTGGCCTGACTGCCGTAGACAGTGTGGATATGAAAATAGAAGAAGGCACCATTCGTGCCCTCATTGGCCCAAACGGTGCCGGAAAAAGCACGATCTTTAACCTTATCACGGGGATTTATCCGCCTACCGGTGGTGAAATTCGTTTTTGTGACACACCGATTAATGGATTTAAGCCTCATTTGATAACTGAGATGGGAATTGCCAGAACCTTTCAGAATATTCGCCTGTTTAGTGAAATGACCGTACTTGACAATGTAAAAATTGGCAGACATTGTCGTACTAAGGCAGGTTTTTTAGGAGCGCTTTTACGGGGTCCAGGGGTGAAATCTGAGGAAAGAGCGATTACCGAGGAATCTATGGAAGCCTTGAAATTACTCGAACTAGACCATAAGTCTGACGAACTGGCTAAGAACTTACCCTATGGGGAGCAGCGCCGTTTAGAGATTGCCCGGGCCATGGCCAGTAATCCTAAACTGATTCTATTGGATGAACCAGCTGCGGGTATGAATCCTCAAGAAAAGCAAACTCTTATGAGTATGATTCGCAAAATTCAAGACAAAGGACTGACCATCTTTTTGGTGGAACACGATATGAAATTTGTGATGAATTTGTCCGATCGCATTATGGTTTTAGACTATGGCAGAAAAATAGCAGCAGGTTCTCCTGCTGAAATTAAAAGCAACCCTGCCGTTATTGCCGCTTATTTGGGAAAGGAAGTGGGCTAGGCCATGATGCTTGAAATAAATGATATACACGTTTCTTATGGGGCGATACGGGCTTTGAAAGGAGTTTCCTGTCAGGTCGATCAAGGTGAAATTGTGGCTTTAATTGGAGCCAACGGTGCCGGTAAAACCACCACCCTGCGCACCATCTCGGGACTAATTCGTCCTCATACGGGATCCATCTCCTATAAAGGGCAAGACATTATCAAACTACCACCTCACCAAATTGTCAATCTGGGACTCAGCCAGGTACCCGAAGGACGCCGGGTATTTACTAGGATGACTGTACTGGAAAACCTTGAAATGGGTGCCTATAGCAGAAACGATAAAGCTAACATTAAACTGGATATTAAAAAAGTATTTGAACGTTTTCCACGTTTGGAAGAACGCAAGGGACAGTTATCGGGTACCCTCTCCGGTGGTGAACAGCAGATGTTGGCTATGGGTAGAGCATTGATGTCTAAGCCTACTTTGTTGTTATTGGATGAACCCTCCATGGGTTTGGCTCCCATGCTGGTGCAAGAGATTTTTAACATTATTAAGGAGATTAATCAGTCCGGTACCACCATTTTATTGGTAGAGCAAAATGCCCATATGGCATTATCTATTGCCAACCGTGCCTATGTTCTGGAAACCGGGGAAGTGGTGTTGAGCGGAGTGGCCCAAGATTTGGCCAATGACCCACAGGTACAAAAGGCCTATTTAGGAGAATAACGGAGTATACTATAGATTAGAAAAACTGCCCTTCAGGGTGCGCCAAGTCTTTAGACACTGGCGTACCCTGAAGGGCACAAGTAAGCTTAGTTTGCCCTTAGGCATATCGGACTTACCGATATGCCAATAAAAGTAGGATCTGGTGATTATATGCACAAAGGATTCTTGACAGTTAAAGATATGTTATATAAAGAGCTCCTTCATGTTACGCCTGTTACTACCATTGGTGAAGTTAGGGAAAAGGGTGTCCCCAATCGTCCTGTGGTACTGGCTATGGAGAAGGATAGGCTCGTTGGTGTGTTACTCTGGAAAGATGCAATTAACCGCAAGCTGGAATCAGATGTTTTAGTTCAACAAGTTATGAAAAGGGATTTCTCTACCCTGGATGAAGATGATCTGGATAGGGAGATTTTGGCTTTCCTACCAGAATTACGGTATCATGCCTTGGTTTGTCGTAATGCAAGGGGAAAGGTCCTAGGGGTATTGTCTTATGACCAAGTATTCCATAATCTAGCCTTAAAGCTTTGTGAAACCGAAGCCCGCATTAATGCAGTGGTTGAAACAGTAGATGAGGCCATCTGTATAGTTGACAGTAATGATATTGTTGTAACCTGGAATAGTAGGGCCGAAGAACTCTATGGTATAAAGGATCAAGACATTATTGGACAACCTGTTCATAAGTTCTTTTCTAATCTAGTGGTAACCAAAGTGAATAAGGATTGGCAGGAAATTCGTTCGTTACCTCATCAACCAGTGGAAGGTACCCATGTTTTAATTAATGCTACGCCAGTGCGTTTAGGACCTAAAGTAATCGGCGGTGTAACGGCAGAGAAAAATGTTACAGAAATTGTTCAATTAAACTACAAACTTAATCAGGCCAGTGCGCAAGTACAGCGATTGGAAAATGAGATTCATGAGATATCCAGTAGCAACAAGAATCCCTTTGCAACCATCAAAGGTCATAATAAACGCCTGGTCGAATTAATCAATATGGCGAGAAAAGCTGCTGTTACCAACGCTGTGGTACTCCTGAGAGGAGAAAGCGGTACTGGCAAGGAGCTGTTTGCCAAAGCCATACACGATGCCAGTTCCAGGGTAGCGAAAAGATTTTGTGTGATCAATTGTGCTGCCATCCCACCCAGCCTTTTTGAAAGTGAAATGTTTGGCTATGAAAGCGGAGCCTTTACCGGAGCAGATAGAAAAGGTAAAGCTGGTATTTTTGAAATGGCTGATGGTGGTACCCTGTTCTTGGATGAAATTGGCGAATTGCCTTTGGATATGCAGGTGAAACTTCTGCGGGTACTGCAGGACGGTATCTTTTTCCGGGTGGGTGGCACCACCCCCTTCAAGGTGGATGTGAGAATTATTGCTGCCACCAACCGTTCTCTGGAAGAGATGATGGCTAACGGTACTTTCCGTGAGGATTTATATTATCGCTTAAATGTAGTTTCCTTAGAAATACCGCCTTTACGGGAAAGACGAGAAGATCTTCCAGAACTGGTATATCTATTTTTGCAGGAATTCAGCCAACTCTATCATAAGCAGATTAGCAAGTTGGAACCAGGGGTTATGGCGACCTTCCTGGCTTATCCTTGGCCCGGAAATATCCGGCAATTAAAGAATATCATCGAAAGAATGGTCATCTTAACAGAAGAGGATACTGTACTGGAAAGCTCCATTCCAGACACCTTAAAGTTGGGTTCACGTCAGGATCAGATAAATAGCACCGTGGGTCTGGCTTCAGTTACCGAACAAACCGAGCGAGAATTAATTATTCGCACGCTCAAACAGGTTAATGGCAACCGTTCAGAGGCTGCACGGATGCTGGGCATTCCCAGGAGTACCCTTTACTATAAGATGCATCAGTTAGGCATCATGTAGCCATAACTAAACCTGAACCTAAACTTTTGCATTGAATCTATACCTGTACAAACAACACTGTCAGAAAAAACGACAATGTGTACAAGTGATTGGACAAAAGTAATGTAATTTGAAAAGAAGATACGTACATATACGTGTCTTCTTTTATGTATACAATATTCTTTTAATTGTTGCTTTTTTAAGAATAGCTCAACAATAAGGTTTATAGTTGCTGGTATTAACTATGGTGTTCCTTGGTGGGAGACTATTGGACAATTTGGCATAAAAATTGCTTGTTAATTAACTAAGGAGGTATCGTCCATGCGCATAGAAAAACACCCAATACTGGAATTTCAGACTGGAAAAATTGTGAAATTTACCTTTGACGGTAGGGAATTGGAAGGTCATGAAGGGGAAACCATTGCCGCTGCGTTACACGCAGCAGGTATTCGTACGATGCGTGAGAGTGGCCACTTACACCGCCCCAGAGGGCTATTTTGTAATATCGGTAACTGTTCGTCCTGTTTAATGGTAGTGAACGGTGAACCTAACGTAAGGGTGTGCGTGGAACGACTACGTGAGGGAATGAACGTGGAAACCCAGAAGGGGAAGGGTGAGTTGAAGTGAGACAAATAGAGATTGCTATTGTTGGGGGTGGCCCGGCAGGTCTAGCGGCAGCTCTTAATGCTTCTAAACTGGGAGCCCAGGTGATTTTAATTGACCGTAACGATTATTTAGGTGGTCAATTGATCAAGCAAACTCACCGTTTTTTTGGTTCCAAGCAACAAAGGGCATCAGAGCGCGGTATTGATATTGCTTTGGAGTTGGCTAATGAGGTCATGGCTAATGAAAAAATTGAAGTATTAACGGAAGCCACCGCTCTGGGCCACTATGAGGACGGGGTTCTGCTGGTAGAACAGGCCGGAAAAATCATGGCGATCAAACCAGAGCGTTTTATTGTTGCTACCGGAGGAGCAGAAAAAACCTTACTTTTCCCTAATAATGACTTACCTGGGGTCTACGGTGCTGGAGCCGTACAAACCTTGGTTAATGTATTCGGAGTAAAGCCCGGTAAGCGGGTGTTAATGGTTGGGGCTGGCAATATTGGCGTGATTGTAAGCTATCAATTGCTACAGGCCGGAGTAGAAGTAGCTGCCATCATTGAGGGTGCACCCCGCATTGGTGCTTACTGGGTGCACGCTGCTAAAGTAGTCCGTGCCGGGGTACCCATTTATACCCGACATACCATCCTGCGGGCCGAGGGTGAAGGTGAAGTGAAGAGGGCAGTCATTGCTCAGTTGGACGATAACTGGCAACCGATCCCAGGTAGCGAAAAAGAAATTGAGGCCGATGTCATCTGTCTGTCAGTAGGTCTTACCCCTCTGACTGAATTGTTATGGCAAGCCGGCTGCCAAATGATCTTTGTGCCGGAACTGGGAGGCAATGTGCCCTTACGCAATGAGCAATTGGAAACATCGGTAGCGGGCCTTTACGTGGCAGGTGACGTTTCTGGTATTGAAGAAGCTTCTGCTGCCATGATGGAGGGTGCTCTAGCCGGCATCAATGCTGCTGCCAGTCTGGGCTATACCAGCGATACTTTGGCAGATGACCGACAGAATGTTCTGGATCAACTGGCTGGTCTGCGTTCCGGACCGGTGGGAGAAAAAATTCGCAAGGGCCTGGCCCAGTGCAGCCTATAAAGGAGTGAGATGTTATGCTGGCACAAAACGGAATCCCTACCGCGGAAGATGTGACCTCGGTAGTGCCGCCTACGGAACGTTTAACCAAAGGTCCCGTGGCTATTGCCGAGTGCTTTCAAAATATACCCTGCGATCCCTGCTACCACAGTTGTAAACAGGGAGCTATTCAAGAATTTAATGATATTAATGAACGTCCACAAATTAATTTTGATAAATGCAACGGCTGTGGTTCCTGCATGAGTCGTTGTCCTGGCTTAGCTATCTTTGTGGTAGATGCCACCTACTCCGATAACGAAGCCCTGGTGAAGATCCCCTACGAGTTTTTGCCCTTACCGGAGGTTGGCGAAATTGTTACGGCCATTAATCGCGGCGGGCAAGCAGTGGCAGAGGCTAAGGTGATCAAGGTACAAAACACCAAGGTACAGGATCGTACTGTCATTGTTTGGTTGGCAGTGCCCAAGGAACAAATGATGGAAGTCCGGCACTTCAGAGTTAAGGAGGTGCGGTAAGATGTGTCAAGAAAAAGATAAAAACCTTACCATCCTGTGTCGTTGCGAGGATATTACCTTAGATGAAATTCGAGAGTACATCAATCAAGGCATTACCGATTTAGAACAGCTAAAACGGTTACTGCGGGTCGGTATGGGACCTTGTCAAGGACGTACCTGTACTCCTTTACTGGTCAATGAAATTGCCAGGGCTACCGGACGCCCGGTCAAGGATATCCCCCTCACGGTATTTCGTCAACCCACCACTGCGGTGAAACTGGGAGTACTGGCGGGAGGTATCAACCATGAATAAAACAGCAGATTATGTAATTATTGGCGGTGGTGTCATTGGTTGCTCCATTGCTTATAATCTAGCTAAAAAAGGTGCTAAAAACATTGTTCTCATTGAGAAGAAATACCTCACCAGCGGTGCTACCGGACGCTGCGGTGCCGGTGTGCGTATGCAGTTTGGTACCGAAACTAACTGCCTACTGGCCAAAAACAGTATCGAAATGTTTGAAAACTTGGAGGAAGAACTGGGTTATCAGGACAGTATCGAATTTAAGCAAGGAGGCTACTTGCTGTTAGCCTATACGGAAAAGATGGTAGAACAATTCCACAAAAACCTGGGAGTACAGCACAAATTGGGGATTCCTTCTCGCTGGGTTACCCCGGAAGAATCCCAAGAGATCGTACCTCATTTAAATACCCAAGGTTTACTGGGAGCAACTTTCTGTGGCAAGGATGGTCATTGTAACCCCTTCAAAACCACCGATGCCTATGCCAAGGCAGCAGAGCGTCTGGGTGTAGAAATTATGACGTACACCGAGGTCAAGCAATTGCTGGCCCAGGATGGCAGGATTACCGGGGTGGAGACTGACAAAGGTGTCATCAAAACTCCTGTGGTAGTACTTTGTGCCGGTTCCTATTCCCGGGAGTTAGCCGCCACCATCGACATCGATTTACCCATTACACCTGAGCGTCACCAAATCTTAGTCACTGAGCCGGTAGAGATGATGCAGGGTCCCATGGTTATGAGTTTCTATCATGGGTTGTACTGTCAGCAGGTGCCTCACGGCAGCTTTGTCATGGGACTGGGTGACCCCAACGAACCAAAGGAATATAACTTTAACGGCAGCTGGCAGTTTCTGCACGAGATGGCTGCCAAGGCTACTTTCTTGCTGCCACCACTAGCCAATCTTCGGGTAGTACGTCAGTGGGCCGGTCTTTACGACCTTACTCCAGATCGTCAGCAGATTTTAGGCAGTGTTCCCGGTTTTGAAGGGGTTCATCTAGCTGCGGGCTTCTCTGGCCATGGCTTTATGATTGCGCCGATGACCGGCAAACTGATGGCGGAACACATTTTAGGTGAGGAAACCAGCCTACCCATCAGTATGTTCGACTTTAGCCGCTTTGCCCGGGGAGAATTGTTTGTGGAGCCTTCGGTGGTGTAGTAATATCATATCCTATACCCATGACATCTTCGTAGGTAGGTAGGCAGGCAAGGCAGAAATATTGCAGCAAATAAAAATGAATTCGGAGCTGGTCATGACCGTAGTGGTCAATGGCCAGCTCCGAGACCTATCCTACACTTCGCAGGACGGGGGAAGGCCCTTTGCTTGAGGGTCAAAAGGCCAATGACATCTTTACCCCTTGACGTAACATAAAGTAGGAGGTAATCTATTCTTAATTATCTAAATAGTTAGAATACATTCGTCTTTTTTGACAAATTTTAGGGGGTAACCCCTTGACAGGGAGTGAAAGTGTGACAGAACTCTCGGCGGTTCCAAAATTGCCACAAACAAAGGTTGTCATTAATCAGGCCTGGTGTAAAAAGTGCGGTATCTGTATCGCCTTCTGTAATAAGACCGTGTTAGCCTTCGGGGAA
Source organism: uncultured Desulfotomaculum sp. (assembly GCA_946411205.1). GTDB lineage: Bacteria > Bacillota > Desulfotomaculia > Desulfotomaculales > Desulfotomaculaceae > Desulfotomaculum. The sequence continues at coordinate 5,216 of CAMKDG010000017.1, read as the reverse complement.
GGCAACAGGGTAGAGGTGGCTCAACCGGAAAAGTGCGTGGGTTGTGGAATTTGTGAAAACTTCTGCCCGGATTATGCCATTACTTTGGAGGTGGAAGAAGCATGAGTACAGAACCACGTCTGGTACAGGGAAACGAAGCCTGTGCCGAGGGAGCTATTTATGCCGGAATGCGTTTTTATGCTGGTTATCCCATTACACCCTCCACCGAAATTGCTGAAATTTTGGCTAGACGATTACCTCAGGTGGGAGGTAAGTTCCTCCAAATGGAAGATGAAATTGCCAGTATGGCAGCGATCATTGGTGGGTCACTCACCGGAGCCAAAGTAATGACCGCTACCAGTGGCCCTGGTTTTTCTTTAAAGCAAGAGAACATTGGTTACGCCTGTATGGCAGAAATACCCTGCGTCATTGCTAATGTGCAGCGTCTTGGCCCCAGTACCGGTGTGGCTACCGCCCCGGCCCAGGGAGATGTCATGCAGGCTCGCTGGGGTACCCACGGAGATCATCCCATTATTGCCCTCACGCCCTCTTCTGTCAAGGAAGCCTTTGAGCTAACAGTAAGGGCCTTCAATCTAGCAGAACAATTTAGAGTTCCCGTCATTCTCTTAATGGATGAAGTGGTTGGCCACATGCGGGAGAAGGTAACGTTACCGCAGCCTGGCGACTTGCCCGTGGTAGACCGGGTTAAGCCCACATGTAGCCGGGAGAATTATTATCCCTACAAAGCGGATAGCGACAAGACACCACCCATGGCCTGCTTTGGTGAGGGTTATCGCTATCATGTCACGGGGCTATTCCACGATGAAAGCGGTTTTGCCACCGAGAAACCGGAGATTATCGATTGGCAATTAAAGCGTTTACATGAGAAAATCAATCAACACTTGGATGAAATTATCACCTATAGCAGTGAAGAGACAGCGGATGCAGATTTAGTGGTTATTGCCTACGGAGGAACTGCCCGGGCTGTTAGTAGGGCAGTTAAGCTAGCCCGTCAGGAAGGCCATAAAGTTGGTGTTTTCCGTCCTCAGACCATTTGGCCTTTCCCGGAGGCAGCCATTGGAGAATTGGCCGCCAGCGGGAAGAAATTGCTGGTAGCAGAAATGAACTACGGTCAACTGCTTTTGGAGGTTCAGCGGGTCGCTGCAGGTCGTTGTGAAGTACATAGCTGCCTACAAAGTAACGGAGAATTAACCCTACCGGATGTTATTTTAACTAAAATCAGGGAGGTGTATGAACATGCTCCCGGAAATTGAACAATATTTTCGGCTGGAAAAGTTGCCCCATATGTGGTGCCCCGGCTGTGGTAACGGCATTATACTACACAGTCTGGTCAAGGCTATCGATAAATTATGTCTGGATCAGGATCGTACGACAATAGTTTCCGGTATTGGCTGTGCTGCGAGGGCTTCCGGCTATCTGGATTTTGATACGTTGCATACTACCCACGGTCGGGCACTGGCCTTTGCCACGGGGGTTAAATTTGCCAAACCGGAGCTAAATGTTTTTGTTCTCACCGGTGACGGAGATTGTACGGCCATTGGCGGCAACCATTTTATTCATGCTGCCCGTCGCAATATTAACCTTACCACCATAGTATTTAATAATAACATTTATGGGATGACTGGTGGTCAGTATTCACCGATGACCCCCAACTCCTGCCGAGCTACCACTTCTCCCTACGGCAACCTGGAACGTCCTTTTAACCTAACTGATTTAGCGATTGCTGCAGGAGCCACCTTTGTGGCTAGAACGACCACCTACCATGCCAAACAATTAACGGACCTCATTATTGAAGGTTATAAAAACAAAGGCTTTTCGCTCATAGAAGTGATCACACACTGCCCAACCTCCTTTGGTCGGCAGAATAAAATGGGAACTCCGGCAGATATGTTAAAATGGCAGCGGGATCATGGTATTTCCGCCATGCGATATGAAAATTTAACGCCCGAAGAACGGGCAGATAAATTCATTGTTGGTGTGTTGCATAAAACCGAGGCACCAGAGTATACGACCGAATATCAGAAACTGTTAGAAAAACTTGGTTAACACCATACCCTAACACGGGTACAAGAGCCTTTAGAGTTAACGCCCTTAGGCATATCAGAAGGCTTTAACGTTTTGATATGCCGAGAAAAATTGCGAGGGAGGTAAGGATTATGCCAGGAACATGGGAAGTAAGACTAAGTGGTTCCGGTGGTCAAGGACTTATTCTCGCTGGAATTATTTTGGCAGAAGCAGCCATTATTGATGGGCAAAACGTGGTACAAACGCAGTCCTATGGGCCTGCTGCCCGAGGTGGCGCCAGTAAAGCAGAAGTGATCATCAGTCCGGAGGAAATTGATTATCCCAAGGTAGAACGACCGGATGTATTTTTGGGTTTAAACCAGGAGTCTGTGCTAAAATACATGACTGGCTGCAAAGAAAATGGGCTGGCCATCGTGGACTCCGGCTTGGTAAACCATGTGCCACCGAGTAAAGCCAGAGTGTACTCGTTACCGATCACCGAAACAGCTCGTAAACAGGTGGGTCGAGAACTGGTAGCCAATGTAGTGGCCCTGGGAGCTTTGTCGGCGTTATCGAATATGGTTAGTAAAGAATCGGTGACAACAGCTCTGCTGCGCCGGGTGCCTAAAGGTACAGAAGATATGAACCGCAAAGCACTGGAATTAGGGTTTGGCTTGGCTGAGCAAGCCTTGATAAGTGCTGTGGTTGGAGAAAATTAATCTAGAAAAGTATCATAGGGATAATTTAAGAACGGCAACTGAATACGGAAACAGCAAGCGCACAGGACGAATTCCTGTGCGCTTGCTGTTTCGCGCTGTGAGATCATGAAGCGCAGGGACTGGGATATTGTTTCAACCCTGAGAAAGGTGATACAATTTCTCCAGAGGCTAAAGAAACTACTATTTATTTTAAAGGAGAAGTTATACAAAATGGTTGCTGAAGTACGCTTATTTATTAACGGTGAGTGGGTAACTACCCATCAAAAGGAACAGGTTTTGAACAAGTCCACGGGAGAAACACTGGCGGAATATTATATTGCCGGAGCGCAGGAAGTGGATGCGGCTATTGCTGCCGCTCGGAACGCTTTTCAGAGTAAAAAGTTAGCTCCCTATCTTCGCTATGAGATATTAAAGAGAGCCAGCGAATTAATAGCGGCAAGACAGGATGACTTAGCTTTCACCCTCAGCCGGGAAGTGGGTAAAACATTGAGAGAAGCAAAGGTAGAAGTAGCCCGGGCGGTACAAACCATGCTGCTTTCAGCGGAGGAAAGTAAGCGTATCCATGGAGAAATCGTGCCTATTGATGGTTCCCCCGGCAATGAAAATCGACAAGCTTGGACTAAGCGATTCCCTCGGGGCGTTGTTTGTGCCATTACACCCTTTAATGTGCCAGCCAATCTAACCTGCCATAAAATTGGTCCGGCCATTGCGGCCGGCAATGCTGTTGTGTATAAACCTGCCAGTGCAACCCCCATTATTGGAGCAAAAATCTGTGAGATTATGCAGGACGCCGGACTGCCTAGTGGTTACCTAAACATGGTGATGGGTGCCGGTTCAGTGGTGGGCGAGGCGCTGGCCAAGGATGAACGAATTGACTTTTATAGCTTTACCGGCAGCGCTGAGGTGGGGATGAAACTAAAAAATACGGTGGGCTTTAGACCCATTGCTTTAGAACTGGGAGGCAACTCACCGACCCTGGTGCATGGCGATGCCGATTTAGAAGCAGCCGTTCAGGCTTGCACACGAGCCGCCTTTGCAAATGCCGGTCAGCTGTGTATTTCGGTACAACGGGTTTATGTTCATGCTCCCATTTACGAGGAATTCTGCAAACAAGCGGCTGCTCTGGCCCAAACTTTGAAAATTGGTAATCCTTTAGATCCAGCTACCGATATCGGACCCATGATTAGCGAGCAAGAGGCCATCCGGGCTGAGGCATGGGTTCAGGAGGCCGTTGCTGCCGGGGCTAAGCTATTGGCAGGAGGGCGCCGCCAAGGCCCATTTTTAGAACCGACCATTTTGAGCCAGGTTAAACCCCAAATGAAATGCAGTTGTCAGGAAGTCTTTGCTCCTGTCTTTACTATTGTAGCCTACGATACCATTGAGGAGGCCATTGCCTTAGCCAATGATTCCTGCTACGGTTTGCAGTCAGCCGTCTTTACAAATTCCCTGCCGATCGCCACCCGTTGTGCCGAGGAGTTGGAAGCCGGGGGAGTAATCATTAATGATGTTTCTACCTTTCGGGCGGATCTCATGCCCTATGGGGGCTGGAAACAAAGCGGTATAGGCAAAGAAGGTCCCCGCTATGTCATCGAAGAAATGACCAAGGAGAAACTAGTGGTTATAAAAATGTAAACTATGTCAGCGGTGGGTGATTATGCCTGTGGTTTTCTACCACAGGTTTCTTTTTTGGCTAACATAAATTGCCGCCAAGAGACTTTTTAGCTCCATTAGGTTCTCAAAATTAGCAATAACCTTTATAATTAAGGTATAACGTGGAGGAAAGGGTCGTTTCTTGATGAAAATTGGTGATGTTTTTCAGAAGGTGCTTTTGCCTGTGCAAGAACGAACCCAAGGAGGGCAAGGTGCTTATTTTTATCGGCTGATCGGTTTTGATGACCAAGCAGAATTTCTGCAACAGGTTACATGGCTGCATCAAGAATTGCTTCAACTGGGTGACCTTTATCTTTATTTTAGTAACCAGTTCCCCGTCCCTTTCAACAAAATACTGACAGATAAAATAACCCAGGCCCTGATAGGTCTCACCGGTACAGAGCCAAGGGCTATTTGTGATCGACTCGACCAGGCCAAGTTATTCCCTGCCGCCAACAACGCTATAAAAAACAGTTTGCAAATTCTTCTGGAATTGTATATAGAAAACGAACCCGAGTCCAATGAGGGCATGGTAAAAAACTTTGTCTCTAAAATGCTACTTTGGATACATCTGTATATTCCAGCTTTGGCGCAAAGTAAGGCCAAGGAGAATCCTAAGGTATTGTATTACGGTGACATCAAAAAACACGCAGTTTACTTTTTAATTTTGCTGTCTAAGTTGGGCTGTGATGTGATTTATATTAATCCCTACAGCGATGCTGTCTACCAAAGAGTAGACCGCAAGAGCCGGTTTTCCAAGGTGATAGAAGGCAGGATTAAAAGCAAACTAACCGAACTGCCCATTAAGGCTACACCGAAAGCAGCCCCAGCCTTGCCCCCAAG
>CAMKDG010000016.1 GCA_946411205.1 uncultured Desulfotomaculum sp. | reverse complement strand
CTTCATGAGACTGTGGTTTTCTTCGATGGTTTTTCTACCAGCTATTCCAGGTAGAATCATTTTAGGGCCGCCGGAGAAACCAGCTAGGTTATGGGGCATGATGCAACTGGTAATGATCAAGAGACCTGCAGCAGCTACATCTGCATTGATCTGCAGTTCTACTCCTCCGGTTACATTTCCCAAACCCTTGAGATTGGTATCACAGTTGTGATTTTTAAAACAGTATTGATCTACCAGCGAACCAAATACTTCCCGATTTTCCGCTGCTGTATTCGGACGGTGGGCACCGGTGGCGATGATAAATTTTAATTCCTTACCGGAAATCCCAGCCTTTTTCAGTTCTCGGATAATGGGTGGCAGTAATTCTTGGTAGGGAATGGGACGGGAAACATCCGTCACTAAGATGATCACCGGCCCTTCCCTTTTTTGCTGAACTAGCTCTTGCAGGGTCAAGCTTTTGATAGGGTTACGTAGGGACCTTGCTATGACTTCTTTTGAGTGGACAGCTGAACTTATTGTGGGATTAAGATAGCCTGCAACATTTTCTCTTTTAAGGTTAATAAGTATTTGTCCTTTGCCATAGGGAATGAAGAATTGCATGCTACACCTCCAGCTTTAGTTTGTCCCGAGTTTTCTTTTATTTGTACTATTCTATCTTTGGCTGGGCAAAAAAAATGAGCAGGACTCAATGTCCTGCTTTAGCTTACTTTATCTCACTGGGTCTCTCGGCTGTCTTTACTTCTAACTTGATGGTTTTTCCCTGCCGAAATACCTCAACTCCTATACCCACTCCTATTTTCTTTTTCTGTAAGATGGCAATTAGATCATCCGGTGATGCCACCTTACTGTCATCGATTGCTAAAACAATATCCCCTTCTTTCATACCCGCCTTTTCCGCTGGACCACCGGGTACTACTCCGTAAATTACAGCTCCTTCAGAACCTTCGTAACCGAGGAAGTTAGCAATATCTGAAGTTACAGGTTGAACTTGTACACCGATCCATGGACGTGCTACTTTGCCCTTTTGGATAAGTTCATCCATCACTTGTTTTACTGTGCTGGTGGGGATAGCAAAACCAATCCCCTGGGCCTGAGCATTAATAGCTGTATTAATACCGATTACCTCACCATTCAGATTTAGTAAGGGGCCTCCGCTATTGCCAGGGTTAATAGAAGCATCGGTCTGCAGCAAATGTTCAAAGGTTCGGCCATTAATCTCCAGGGGACGTTCTTTGGCACTAATAACGCCAATGGTTACCGTATCTTCTAAGCCAAAGGGACTACCGATGGCAATTACCCAATTACCTACCCGAATTTTATTAGAGTCCCCTAAAAGCAAAGTAGGGAAATCCTTCCCTTCAATTTTTAACACGGCCAGGTCTAAAGAGGGATCTGCTCCTATCACTTTTGCCACGTAAGGCTTTTTGTGATTCTTGATTAGAACGCTAACCTGCTGGGCCCCCTCAACTACGTGTGAATTTGTTAGAATATAGCCGTCCTTTGATACTAAAAATCCAGAGCCTAAACCATTTTCATATTGGGGTTCCGCTCTCATACCAAAAAACTGACGAAATAGTGGATCATTAAAATAGGGGTTGTTCTGAAACCCACCAACTTCTACTACAGTAGTAATTTTGACTACAGCTGGGCTGGCCTGTTCTACAATATTGGCAATGCTATCAGGACCAACACCCGGTAAATTAGCATTTGCACCCCCGCTTTGTTGTTGCCCGGTACTCTTTTGCTGTGGTTCAATATCTTTGATCAGTGAACAGCCTGTTGCCAACATAACTGCTGAAAAAAATGTTAAAATTACCATCAAACGACCAAGCTTATGCCACCTTTTCATTCTATCATCCTCCGTATCTACTAGTATTACCTTAGTTTATTCTTGAAAAACTCATGATCTTCTGCCAAAGCTAATGGTTATAGAAATTTTACACTTTCTGAAAGTGCTAAAAAAACACCCTGGTTAACCAGGATGTTTTATCTTTCAGTGTTGTTTAAGGCCTCCTGGTTCCCAATCAATCCATCCAGTTCGTATAAGACCCGAGAGATAACTATACTCCGGTGATCTAAAAGATCAATTTCAGTTACTGTGGTAACTGGACACCTCTTTTTATCGTATAACAACCTCACACGCGGATATAAGGAGAACCCCTTTCTGGTGCTTATTACCACCGCTATATCACCGCTGCTTAATTCAACCGGCGTACCAGCTGGATAGGCGGCAATATTCGAAAGAAAAGGTTCAATTAAATGGTAAGAAAATAAATAATCTCCTGCCCCTGATATCATCTCATAGGCTTCGTGAGGTAAAAAAGCCTTCCGATAAACCCGGTCAGCTGTAAGGGCATCATACATATCCACCATACCCGTAATTTGAGCAAACTCATGTATTTCGTTATCCTTTAAACCCCGTGGATAGCCTTCTCCGGAATAACGTTCATGGTGTTGATACACGACTAGCTTCGATAAATTGCTAACCTGTGGATTTTTGTTTAATATTTGTTGCCCAAATTCCGGATGTTTCTTGACAATTTCATACTCTTCCTGTGTGAGGGGGCCAGGTTTGTTTAAGATCTCCTTAGGAATTAATATTTTGCCAATGTCATGCAATAATGCTCCCATGCCCAGATGATGTAGCTTAGGGCGCTCATAACCTAGGGAAATTCCCGTCATTAAGGCCAAAACACAAACATTTACTGAATGTGCAAACACGTAATCATCCATAGAACGAATATCCGTTAATTCAACAATAAGCTTGGGGTCATTTAATAACTGATCAATCATTTCACTGATAGTGCCATATAGATTCTCCGTTTCCGCAAGGCTTTCACCCATAGAATGAGAATGTTTTTGTAATATATTTCTAACTTGTTTAACTGCTTTAATCCTGACTTGATCTGATATAACATCCTCAACAAACAGATCTGGTAAGAAGCCATCATCAATATATAACGATGGAATTCCTATCAGTCTCAGGCGAGCTATGTATTTATCATTCAGGATTACTCCAGCATGTAAGAGCGTGTGTCCATTACTGTTTTGAATGGCACGCCCGACTTTCATACCGGGCTTTAAGTTATCGATGGAAACCCGCCGCATGATAACCTCCAGAGAAATATTCGAATTATAAATATTCTACTGTTACCGTAAAATTCCTGCCAATAAGAATGTTTCCAGTAAACTTTCGTCAAATCATTATAAATTATTGCAAAAGCTGCAATATCTTTTCATAACTTTAGCGAATTAGTTATTATATAATAAGTATGAGAGGAGTGATCCCTTATGAACGTGCAAAAGTTACGCCAAATTGCCCCGATGATAGTTTTTGTAACTGTTCTTATCTGGTTTACCATAGTGAGTCCTTCTGGATTAAAAACTGCCTTAGGACACAAAGCCATTTATCGGGTTGATGTAACAGATAAGGTGGTTGCCCTAACCTTTGACGACGGTCCAGACCCTCGTTATACCCTACCTATTTTGGATACTTTAAAGCAATATAACGCTCGGGCCTGCTTCTTTGTAGTCGGTAAAAATGTAGAAGCATATCCCGAAATTGCAAAAAAAATAATTTCAGAAGGTCATGAAATTGGTAATCATACCATGACCCACCCGGAGATGCCAGATCTCAAAGCACGGGAAACAGATCAGGAGATTTCCGATTGCCAGCAAATTGTTGAGCAAACCATTGGTCAATTTCCGATATATTATCGTTCCCCCAAAGGCCAAAGCACAGATTACGCTAAAACCAGCGCTTCCACCCTAGGCTTACAGGAAATACTTTGGACGCTGACAATCGAAAACCGTAATGCTCCCACTCCTGAAAAAATGGCTAACAGAATTCTGGAAAAGATTCAACCTGGCAATATTATCTTACTGCATGACGGCAGACTAAACCGCAGTAAAACCGTTCAGGCTCTTCCACTTTTATTAAAAGGGCTCCAGGATCGAGGTTTTCGAGTGGTGTCGCTCTCCGATTTATTATCTATGCCAAACACCAATTACGACGATATATCCTAAGTTATAATGTATCTGTTTTAGCACGCAAAACCCCCTCATTTTATCTTATAAAAAATGAGGGGGTTTTGTGTATTTTTTACCATTTTTATTATAATGTACATGATCTTTTTGATATATCGGCAAATATAAAGCTTCCGTTATATCTAATGACAAACTAATTTTTCACCAACCTCTAAAACCTTGGCGTTCCCCTAAAAAATTGAACGCTTTGCCATAAAATTCTTTGCTAATTGTGATTGAAGTAATTAACAGTTTGTGCTAGTATCATGACAAATCCTTACTAAAACAGATATAACCAAGACAAAAATGCCTCGGTAAATAAAAATATATAGTGTAGCAATAGCACTTGTGACAACCACATAGTTGTCACTACCTTCATGGTTATTGTAGCACTAACGGGGCACATTCGCAAGGGGTTCCAGCGTATTTTTTCAATAAATTTAGGAGGTGTTGCCCTACTCGGTGAAAGATCTTTTATGTTTTGTCACCAGACCTGGGTATAATTCATCACTAAGTGTAATTGCCTAGATTTATCCCATTTTAGATGCCCCGAAACTACAATAATCATGGAGGGATTTGTATGACTATGAATGATTTTGCTGCCTGGGCTCAGGAGGAAATGGATAAATGTAATGTTCACAATGAAATTGAAACTAGTAAAATGATTGTAGAAATCATGAAAAAGTTTTTTGCCATAGGTCGCGAAGAAGAAAGTAACTAGGCTTATAGATAATATACTTTTAGGTCCTAGCTGGGCTTCGTGGAATTACTCTGAGGTCTAAGGAAAAGTTAGTTTTATTATAGAAGGAACCCCCCGCATTGGCGGGGGGTTCCTTCTTGATTCATCTTATTTCAATTTAGAAGCCCTTCATCGGGTTGGGGCCGTATTCTTCAAGGTCTTCGGCAAACTTGTCGATGATCTTGGGCAGTTCAGCATAATCCATAATATTAATCTGCATCATGCGAACACGATCAGATTCCAGACCTAAGCGGTCCAGAGTTTCAGAAACCTTGGACAGACGGATCTCGGCCAGTTCGGAGCCCTTCATGAAGTGGCACTGGTAATCATCACCATGTTTGCAGCCCAACAGCAACACGCCATCAAAGCCTTTGGACATAGAATCAGCAACCCATACCAGGTTCAAGGAGCCTAGGCATCTTACCGGCAGGATACGTACCCAGGAATTGTACTTCAGACGGTTAATACCGGCCATATCCAGGGCAGGCATAGCATCGTTTTCGCAGGCCAGAATGAGAATTCTTGGCTTTTCTTCATCTTCTTCGGGAACCTCTACGCCTTTAATCATGTTACCGATCATGGCCACAGAGTAGTTCTTGAAGGAGATAATACGCTCAGGACAAGCACCCATACAGGTTCCGCATCTTCTGCAACGAGTGGGGTTGGGTAGCGGGTTGCCTTTGGCATCTTCGTTAATGGCACCAAAGGGGCACTCTTCGGTACATCTCTTGCACTGGGTGCAGCGTTGTAAAGCAAATTCGGGATAGGACAGGTCGCCACTTCTGGGATGTACAGCAGCACCGCCATCAGTGACTTCCACACACTGAATTGCCTTTAAAGCAGCACCTGTAGCATCACCCACCGCCTTCGCCATATCCATAGGAGCTCTTACACTACCGCAGGCATAGATACCCGTCCGGCGTGTTTCATAGGGGAAGCAGATAAAGTGGGAATCCGGGAAACCATACTTCAGGTTAGGTAGTTCAGGACCCTGTCTGTATTGCAGATTCAGAATCCTCTCGGCAGCTTCTTGAGTAGCTGCAGCTTCACTAGCAGCGTCTCCTTCACCAGCAGCGGCTACAATGGCTTCGGTAGCCTTGTTGGTGGGAATCATACCGTTGGCCAGCACCACTAAATCGATATCTTCCACCTTGGCGTTACCGCCCAGTAAAATATCTTCGGATTCGACAACTAACTTGCCACCCGCTTCGGAAATACCCGTAATATCACCCTTAATAAAGACAGCACCAGTTTCCTGAGCAGCTTTATAGAAGTGTTCATATTGGCCAGAGCTACGGATGTCTTTATAGAAAACGTAGGACATAGCTTCGGGAGCCAGTTCCTTTAAGATAATGGTTTGCTTCAAGGTCTCAATGCAGCAAGCGGCGGAACAATAAGCTAGTCGTTCGGCATCCCGGGAGCCAGCGCATTGAATAAAGGCAACCTTCTGGGCACCTATTTGACCGGCCTTAGCCATTGCTTCAAATTCAGCGTGGGTAATAACGTTAGGATATTTACCATAACCCAGGTAATCCAACTTTGCTTCATTGGGCTTAGAGCCAGTGGCCAGGATAATGGCCCCCACTCTTTCCGCTACAATGTTACCACCCTGGTTAATTTCCGCATCAAACATGCCAGGACCACCGGCAATCTTTTCAATGATTGCACCAGTGAATACTTTAATGTTGGAATTAGCTTCAATTTCAGCGATGCGACCAGCAACATTAGGATCTTCCGGAACTGCAAAAGGAGCAGCCATGGGCGTAGTTTTGTAAACTTTGTTCAGCCAACCACCTAGAGCAGCTTCTTTTTCTACCAGAACTGCAGGGTAGCCAGCTTTGGCTGCTTCTAAAGCTGCTGTCATACCAGCTAGGCCGCCGCCCACGACGAGAACCGTCTTGGACAGGTTTTCACCCAGGTAAGGTGCAGGAGCTTCGCCAGCTTTAATCTTTTCTAAACCCATACGGATCTGATCTTCGGCCAACATTTGAGTATCTTCATCGTCGGCTTCGTGTACCCAAATTACTTGTTCACGCAGATTTACCCGATCCATAAAAACGCCAGGGAATTTGAAAACATCACCGTTTACACGGTTGGAGCAAGCGGCGATGACAAAACCGTCAACACCCTGAGCTTCAATTTCGGTTTTAATTAAATCTACACCTTCTGCAGAGCAGAGGTAGCCGTGTTCCTTGCAAACAGGTACTTTATATTCTTTGGCTGCCACTTTCGTTAAAGCCGCTGCATCGAGGGCTTCGCCAATGCCGCAACCTGTGCAAAGGAAAAATCCAAGTTTTTTAGCCATTGTCTTACCCCCTCACTGTAGATTGAATGGCTTTAATCACTGCAGCAGTTGCACCCTGTACGGAGGAAGCAACATCGCCAGGCTTGGCAACACAACCTGCAGCGTAAATACCGGGCACAGAGCCACTCAATACAAAGCCGTCTACATCATAACCAACGGCAGCAGGAACTTGTGCTGCTGCTGTAGCAGGAGCCATACCAGTAGCCAGAACTACTAGGTCATATTTCAGTTCGGTAATTTCCTGGGTAATCTGGTTTTCAGCCAATACGATAACATCCTTGGTTTCAGCATCTTCTTTGATTTCAGAAGGCTTACCTTTAATCATGGTGATATCATATTCTTTGATCTTATTATAGAAGTCTTCGTGTTTACCCATAGCGCGGATATCCATATAGTAGATGGTAACTTTGGCATCGGGGTATTGCTTCTTCACATAGCTAATGTGCTTTAAAGTAGCCATACAGCAAACAGAGGAGCAAGCCTTTTGATGGTTTTCGTCCCTTGAACCAGCACATTGTACGAAAGCAATGTTCTTGGGCTCTTTATTGTCGGAAGGACGAATAATTTTACCACTGGTAGGACCAGTAAGAGACGCTAATCTCTCCATCATAATATTAGAAATGGCGTTGGTAACAGTACCGCTACCATAGTTGGCCAATTTTTCCACTGGGTAGGAATCCCAGCCAGTGGCCCAGATAACAGCACCAACATTCAAGTTCATGGTTTTAGCAGTCATACCAAGATCCACAGCCTTAACTTCGCAAGCCTCTACGCACTTACCACAGGAAGCGCCGGTACAGGCGGTATTATCAATGACATACTTCATGGGGAAGGCAAAGGGTTGAGGCAAGTATGCCGCCTTGGTTTTGTTTAAACCAAAGTTAAATGCATCTGCTCTTTCAACCGGACAAACTTCGGCACACTTGCCACAACCTGTGCAACCATCGGTAGTATAACGGGGATTCAGTTTAACAGTAACATCAAAGTTACCTTCCTGACCGGAAATGCCTTCTACTTCAGCCAAAGTCAGTACTCTGATTTTGGAGTTCTTTCTAATTCTTTGGAAGTTAATTTCTAAGCCGCAGTTTGGCGGGCAAAGCTTGGGAAAATACTCATTGATTTGAGAAACTTTACCGCCCAGGTAGGCATTCTTTTCTACTAAGAATACTTCATAACCCACTTCGGCGGCTTCCACAGCAGCGGTAATACCACTAATACCGCCACCAACCACTAATATGCTTTTATTTGCCATTTTCTCACTCCCTAGTCCAGTTGTGGGTGAACTGTAGCCTTTGGATAGGTGTCTAACAAAATTAATTAGAAAAGCTTCGTTAATAATATTCTATGATTACTAAAAATGTAAAAAATGTTGTTCCCTGCCAGGCATAAAAAGTAAAAGCCAGGCGCCTTTCAGGCCACCTGGTCTAATGGGCCCTAAAAGGCCTTTACATCTAAATGAGAGGCCCGTGGCCGTAGTTGGCCACGGGCCCGCTGTTACATCAGCACTTTATATTGTCTAGATTGTAATTAGTCAACCAGACGGATGATGGGACGTTTGATCATTTCCCATTCGCCGCTAGCAGCATCGTATTTGCAGTTGCAGAATACTTCCCACTCAGGATTGATAGCGGGCATATCAGCACGGAAGTAGTAGCCGGGGAAACGGGTTTCTTCACGGAACAGTACAGTGCGAATGTGGGATTCTGCCTGTAGGGTTCTGTGGATGTTTTCCCATGCTCTCATCAGTTCATGCAGGTTACGAGCAGCCAGTTTCTGGCCGTCTTCTTTCAGCATCATCAGGTACTCAAGACCTTTTTCCAACAGAGCCTTGCTGGTAGTGAAGTTAGCTACAACACCGCCGGCGTACTCGTCCATCATCTTCTGCAGACGGAACATGTACATTTTGGGCAGAATGTAGTTGGGGTTCACATCGGCATCGGTGGTGAAGCCGGAGAACTCTTCCCAAACAGCCATAGGCTTGAGAACTTTAGCAGTTAATTCAGCAACCTTAGCATCGTCGAGAGCGGGCTCTTGGTTGTTTTCTAATACGAAACGAACCATAGATTTACCAGCAATACGACCTTCAGCGTGGGAGCCGGAGGAGAACTTGTGGCTGGAAGCACCGGAAGCGTCGCCAGCAGCGAACAAGCCTTTAACGGTGGTCATGTTGGTGTAACCCCACTGGTATTCAGCAGGAGCTAAGTCAGCAGGACCGGAAACCCAAGCGCCGGAAGCACCGGAGTGAGAACCGATGAAGTAAGGTTCAGCAGCAGCGATTTCGGAAGCTTTTTCTTCAGGAGCGATGTCACAAGCTGCCCATAGGATAGCCTGAGATACAGTCATATCGAGGAAGTCTTCCCAAGCTTCGCTTTCTAATTCCTTCATTTTCTTCTTGAAGGCTTTGGGATCGTCTTCGTATTTCTTAGCTAAGTTAGCAATAGCTTCAGCAGTCTGCATATACAGGGGGCCTTTGCCATCGCTTACGTCTAACATACCAAGGTAGTTACGCAGGTTAGCAGGGATAGGCTTAACAGCGCCATAGGGACCCCAGTTAGCTAACTCTTCGCGACGGGTAACCATGTACTCTTCGCCAAAACCGTTGGTAGCACGGGATTTGAAGAGTAGGAACCAAGCGCCTACAGGACCGTAAGCATCTTTAAAACGTACAGGGATAAAGCGAACTTCTTGGCAAGTCATTTCAGCGCCAGCAGCCATGGTAAAGTAAGCAGAGGAACCGGAGCTAAAAGGAGGATACCAGGAACGGCCTAAGCCTTCACCGGTGGAACGAGGCTTGAATACGCCTACTGCGCCGCCCATAGCAGCCAGAACAGCTTTAGCCTTGAATACATATACTTTTTCTTCACGGGTGCTGAAACCAATAGCACCAACGATTTTGTCGCCATCCATGATGGGTTCAGTAATGAAGATACGCTCGTAAATGTTATCGGTACCCAGAGCGTTCTTAGCAGCTTCAGCAACGATAACCTTGTAGGATTCACCGTTTAACATGATCTGCCAGCGGCCACCACGTACATAGTTGCCTTCTTCGTTAGTCCAGATGGGGAGACCCCATTTTTCAAACAAATGAACGGAAGAGTCAACGTGACGGGCAATGTCAGCGACTTGGTCATCACGAGCGATGCCCATTAAGTCGTTCTTAACGTATTTTACATAATCTTCAACGGTGTTGTCACCTTTAGCGATACCGAGGTATTGGTTGATAGCGGACAGACCCATAGCAACAGCACCGGAACGGTCCATAGCAGCTTTGTCAACCAGAGTAACTTGTAAACCTTGTTTCTTGGCCCAGTAAGCTGCTTCAACGGCTGCGCCGCAAGCTGCCATACCACCACCGAGGATTAGAATGTCGGTACTCACTACAACAGTTTCAAAATTCGGCATTATATTAAACCTCCTCCGATAGTTGATTAACTGAAATTACTTCTTTAAGGCAGGCAGTTCAGGAGTACCTACAGAGTAGGGCTCGGTGAACAGAAGTTGATTGTTCAGATCTTCTTGGTCTACAGTGTAACCGCCAGCGGGTTCTGCAGCGCCTTCAGCAGTGGTACGGATGGGGAATTTGAAACGCTTCAGCATGCCATTACGGAACTTAACGGTCCACATAATGCTGTCGGAGCTTCTGAGAGGTACGCAGCTAGCGCCCATGGGAACAAAGTCAGCATAACCACGAACGTCGATAGCCTGTTGAGGGCAAATCTTAACGCAGCAGTAGCATTCCCAGCACTGGGAAACGTCACGGTTGGTGGCTTTCATTATTTCTCTGTCCAGAACCATCAGGTCGTTGGGGCAGATGTACATGCAAGCGGTTTTGTCCTGACCCTTGCAACCATCGCACTTTTCAGCAATTACAAAACTAGGCATTTTTTTACCTCCCTATTGCTAATTTTTAAAGACTATCGTCTTTAAGCCATAATAATGAAGTAAGAATAAAGTATGATGTCTTTGTAACAGAACTTGTCTCCCCGCTACCGGCAAATTAATTCCTGGTATTTACTTCGGAAGACTCCGAATGGGTTTTATTGACATAACCTTAGGATAAGCCTCAGATAGATAACTTATGGACCTAACCACCTCCTCTGATCTGGTTATCAGTAGCCAGCAGTCGGGGGGAGTATCCCGTTGATACAGTGTCGGTTTGATAACCACACTGTATCAACGAAGTTTTACCTGTTTTTGCTATGCCAAGATCATATTGTCAACTGGCAGACAGAAATTTTTTGTCGAGTATTGTAGAATGGCGAAAATACTGTTCTTTATTTAATTTTAAAACATTCTACAAGCTAGCAGGGGTCAAGAACAATTACTTGCCGCTATCCAAGCCTTGGTAGTACTTGGTGAGAATTTCCAGAACTTCTTTACGTCCGAATTCGAGCGGGGGCAATTCGCCTCTACCAAACATTTCACGAACCTTGGTGCCGCTGATGGCGATACGATCTTCTGGACCGTGAGGGCAAGATTTTTCGGTAGCCATACCTTGGCACTTGGTGCAATAGTAAGCAGAGGTAACTTTGATGGGCTGGCAAAGGAGTTCGCCGGGCTTAAAGGCATCAAAGATTTCCTGAGCTTGGTAAGAAGTATAGTAGCTGCCTACACCAGCGTGGTCACGACCAACGAGGATGTGGGAGCAACCAAAGTTTTGACGGAATACAGCGTGCAGGATAGCTTCCTTAGGACCAGCATAACGCATTTCCATAGGATATACACGCATTTCGATGGTTTTTTCGTTGAAGTAATATTTCATGTGAGCTTTGTAAGCTTCGAAACGAACTTCAGCAGGGATATCACCCTTCTTCAGTTTACCAACGATGGGGTGCAGGAACAAACCATCACAAACTTCGTTACCAATCTTGCACAGGAACTCGTGGGAGCGGTGCAGAGGGTTACGGGTTTGGAAAGCACAAACGGTGCTCCAGCCTTTGGACTCAAACAGAGCGCGAGTTTCGGCAGGGTGAGCATAGTAGCCGGCATATTTCTCGTCGTAACCTAATTCGGTGAAAGTTACGATGTCGCCGCCAACATAAATTTCGCCCTGAGCCATCACTTTTTGTACGCCAGGATGGTCAGCATCGTCGGTAAAGAAAGCGGATTTGCATTCTTTTACTTTGTCATAACCATACTTATCAGCAACGGTGATGATAGCAACATACTCGCCAGACTCGTCGTCAACCAGAGCCAGTTCTTGACCAGCAGCGATGCCTTCGGCTTGTTCTGCGGTAACTGCCAGAGTTACAGGCAGGGGCCAAGCTAAACCGTTTGCCAAGTGCATGTCAGCAATAACGCCTTCATAGTCAGCTTGAGACATAAAACCTGTCAGAGGGGAGAAAGCACCCATACCGAGCATTAAGCAGTCGGAAGTTTCACGGGAGCTCATACGGATAACCGGTAGGGATTCAGCTTTGGCTTTCAGTTCGGCCCATTGTTCTTTCGGGGCCAATACAGGGGTTAATTTTCCACCATGCGGTTGAACTAATGCCATAGTGCAACATGCCTCCTTGTTTTTTTTAAAATTGGACCATGTCCTGATTTGTGAATACAAACACTTATAGTTTTATACCACTTAGCTGGTACACTGTTTACATCAGATTGTTAATTAGCCATAACCAACCCCTGCCAGGGTTTTATTTTATGAAACCAATTCAAGCGTGTCACATTTTAAAAACTATACGTGATCATATTCACTTGAATTATCTGATGTTAACAGGCACCCCCGCTCTCTCTATCTAAGCAGGTGCCAGTTGGTATTGCAAGGCTCCGTTACTTGTGATTAATACTACATATTCTCGCTAGTTTTTGGTTTTCCTGCTACCTTTTATAAATTTATTAGAATTTGTGCAAAAAAGTATTTGCAATAATAGTTGCTTTTTGCTACCTTTTCTAAACCCACTGCTTCAGAGCGTTATTGGGAGATACAATACAATAATCCAGTCCGGCGGCCTTGCGGTCTAGACCATAGGCAAGGGCCATTAGTTGAGTAAAGAAAAGTACAGGTATATTATACTTGGTGCCATAGGCTTTGTTGACCTTAATTTGAAAAGCATCCAAGTTCATCTGACACAGAGGACAGGGGGTAACGATTAAATCTGCCCCTGCTTCGTAGGCACTCTTTAAAATCGGGTATAAGGCCGAAATAGTTACTTCGGGTGAAGTCATTGCCATGATGCCGGTACAGCATTTGAGTTTATGAGAAAAATCAACCGGCTCTGCGCCCAGACATTCAATTACATTGTCAAGAAACGTCGGGTTTTCACAGTTGTCGAATTCCCTGAGTGCTCTGACAGTTTGGCAACCTACATAACCGGCTACCTTAAGTCCCTTTAAAGGCTTGACTACTTTGGAAGCAATTTTTTCTAACCCCAAATCGGAAACCATAACATCCAGTAACATACGAACCTTTAGTTTACCATCGTAACTAAGGCTATCCTTACTAAGTGCATCATTAGCGTTATATTTAAACTTATTATCGGCAAATTTTTTATTGACGTTGCCCAAAATGGCATAGCAGGAACTACAGGTGGTAACTACATCCTCTTGGCCCATCTTTTCAGCCAACGCCAGGTTTCTAGAAGCTAATACATCGGCAGCAAACTGGCCGGTGACACTGGATAAAACGGTGGAGCCACAACAGTTCCAATCTTCTATCTCTTTAAGCTCTAGTCCCAATACCTTAGCCACTTCCATTGCAGAGTGATGGTAACTAACAGCGGTTCCTTCACTTGAACAGCCGGGATAAATTGAGTATTTCATACTAGTGACCACCCTCCTTCTGAGCAATTTCAGCAGCTCGTTTTAAAACCTCACGCAATTTAGCAGGGTCTTTAACACCCTTGGGCGGCAATAATGGTAAGCGGCGGTGGAGCATTAAACCCTTACCTACGTCTTGCATATCCAGTGCCATTTTAATGGCATTCCCTAATCCTATTTTCAAACCGTAATTTAAGGTAAGTCCACCTTCCCAAATACGTCCACGCTTAGTAACATCTTTCTCATAAACTTCGGCCATAGACTGGGAGTTATGTTTGATTCCATTCTCCACAGCCAAGTGACGGAGGTCATGCATTACATCCATCATTGGAACCCCACGGGGACATCGACAGGCACAGGTATAGCACGAAGTACATAACCACATAGTGTTGGCCTTTAGGACTTCATCCTTACGACCGGCCCGGATGAGCTGAATAATGCGTCTGGGTGAAAGATCCATTTTCTCCTTAAGTGCACAGGTAGTAGGACAAATCCCACACTGCATGCACATTTTTACCCATTTGCCGTTCTCCATCCCATAAACCTTTTTAGTAAACTCCGAATCGTATGTTACTGTTGCCTTTTCCTTTGCCACAGCTTCAGACATTTACTCTCTCACTTCCCTTCGGGCATTCTTCCATACAGTCTGGCAACTCCCAAACCGTCAAACCGATACTCACTAACCAAACGGCTTGTGAATATCCGCACACGAACTAACGCAAGATTCCCCCGACACCCCCTTATGTTTAGGTGTAAAGTTATATTTTATAAAGTCTTATAAATTCAAAAAATGAATTAGTAAAGGTTTTTTAGTCAACTACCTGACAAATTATAATACTAAATATATCATTACTATTTTTAATTGACAAGTAGTATCGTTAAGTTGACATTTTTCACCAAAAATGCTTCGTTTTTCACATTAGGAAACTAATCAAGCTGGTTACTTCGACAATCGCTTGTGCTTGTTGTAACTTTATTCGCTATCTTGTCCTATAATCCTGCACCGTTACACTGAAATATTTATTTTTTATAATGACAAACTCCTATTATTACTTTATACAGTTCCCCTCTTTATTATGCCGTTATTTTTTTGTTTCCGAATCTGTCGCCAGCCAACTGGATATTTGTTATAATTGGTACTAGCTGATAGTTAACTTGAAGGAGATGAGCTTAAATGTTGCAACAAGTCGAACTTTATTCTGCCCTGGGAAAGGCTGAACAGAACGAGCTTTTTGCCAAACTTAACAAGGCTTACGCTATG
Organism: uncultured Desulfotomaculum sp.; assembly: GCA_946411205.1. Classification (GTDB taxonomy): domain Bacteria; phylum Bacillota; class Desulfotomaculia; order Desulfotomaculales; family Desulfotomaculaceae; genus Desulfotomaculum. Next base: position 25,045 of record CAMKDG010000016.1, on the reverse strand, counting down.
TTACCCGAGAGCACCTGTGCCAGTTGTGCAGCATGTTGCAAATGGGGTAGTCCCCCGGCTTTCTTTATTGAGTATTTAAATATGTATAAATACATTCGTGACAATATGAAAGATCGTTGGCAGGAACTTCTAAAGAAATCCACTGAGTACTTTTATCTGGAACTGGTGGATACCGAGCAAACCTGTCCCTTCTTAGGACAAGACAACAAATGCTCCATTTACCAAGTGCGCCCCTTCTCCTGTCGGGCCTATGGATTACTATCCAAAGAAGATTTTGAAATTGGCGATCGTGGTTTAAAACACTTAGCCAAAAAATTTAAAGAAGAATACGACATTACAATTCCTGAGGAAATTGTAAATTATGATTTAGCTTGGTGCGATAAAGTGATTTTCCCGGAAGGCTACCAAGACAAATCCTCAATGGCTGGGCTGGCGGTTCAAATCGGCACACTAGACTATAACTTTTTCTCCCAAGAACTAGTAGATCAGGAAGGCACCCTGCTACCCTATCCCATCCACTTGTGTAATACAGTGTTGGGCAACGGTGCTAGAGCCCGAAAAATTAAGGTGATGAAGCAATTTACTGATAGCGGAGAAAAGGAACTGTTAAATGGCTTTATAGAAAAGGCCACCCTTTTCCAGTTTTAAGGGTTTTTCTAAGTTGAAGGATTTTGTTATATTTTGGAGAAGATATGGAATAGGAGGTGAAAACTGTTGGCAAAAATTGATGAAGCATTAGATCTCTGTATTCAACTGGGTAAAATTCTCTCCGAAACAGAAGAATACCAAAACATGAAAAATGCTGAAGCTGCTCTTCTGCATGATGAAAATGCCCGCCAACTGGTAGAAGGACTTCAACAACTGCAGATGGACATTCAAAAGAAAAAGTTAGCTGGTATTCCTTTATCTGATGTAGATAAAAAAAATATGCAGGAAGCCGAGGCTAAAGCTATTGAAAATCCCGTCGTTAAGGCTTCTTTCGAAGCCCATGGGAAGTTTCAAGGAGTTATGTCCTTAATCAGCACTAAGATTCGGGCAGGCATTCGAGCCTCTGAGGAAACGCTCCCTGTTGATGAAGAGGAAACTGCTGAGTAAAGTAAATTAATACAAAAAAAGAGACTTCGGCAAAAAATCGCGAAGTCTCTTTTTGTATTAATTTTGCCCTTGGTTGTGACCAAAGGCTATTTTTTACTGTTTGGGAGCCTCAAATTTATAGCCCACACCCCAAACGGTTTTTATAAGATCTGGATTGGCGGCATCCTGTTCAATTTTCCGTCGTAACCTTCTAACATGTACTGTAACGGTGTCTTCATCACCTTCATAATGACTTTCCCAAATTTTTTCTAATAGCTGTAAGCGGGAGAAAATTTGAGAAGGATGAGAAGCCATCAGCCAAAGCATATCAAATTCTTTAGCGGTCAGGCTGATTTCTTGTCCCCAGATACGAACCAAGCGAGTTGCGTATTCAATGTAAACATGGGGGTATTCTAATATTTCTTTATTTCTCTTTTGCTCTTGATTACCTTTACTTCGACGCAATACTGCTTTTACCCTTAGAGCTAACTCTGCCGGACTAAAGGGCTTGGTTTGATAATCGTCAATACCCATCTTAAATCCGACAATTTTATCCACTACATCATCCTTTGCTGACAGGATAATAATAGGTACGTCAACTTTGGCTTTTATCTTTTGGGATGCCTCTAAACCATCCAGTTTAGGCATCATAATATCCATAATCACTAGATCTGGGTGCAAGGTTGTTGCCAATCTCACGGCTTCCTCGCCATCTTGGGCAGCCATTACTTTGTAACCTTCCTGTTCTAAACTATGGGTGATGATTTTAACGATACGCCGATCATCATCTGCAATTAAAATCGTTCCGTTTACCATGACTACCCCCCAAATTTTTTTGAATTCGATAACTAAGTAACTTTGACATTTCCCTTTAAACTCCTGCTAACTCTTGCAATTTAAGGGTTTTTTCTTTTAAAAAATGGTTTACTCAACAGGGTTTTTACCATGACTAGAGAAACTATTTACTTTAATCATTTTAAATCTGTTTTTAATTATGTATAGAGGGCGGTGAAAAGCTATGTCCAAGGGAAAGGAGATAATCACTCCCAAACAAAAAATCATACTCCAAGCCGATATTCAGCCACCATTTAATGCCATGGTAACTAAAGTGGAACCAGATTACTTTTGGGTTAACCTGCCTAAAGAGGGGAACCAAGTGCTGGTCTTACAAAAAAACCAACGGGTTAAAGTAGGTGTTTCTTTACCCCAAGGATTCTATCAGGCAGAAACAATGGTAGGCATACTAGGAACACAAACCGATACATTTTATGGCCTGCACATGCCAGAAATTTTATTGGATTCCCAAGAAAGAAGGTTTCTCCGCGCCCATCATTCTACTAACATACTCTTTTGGTCTGGAGCCTTACAAACACAAAGTGCTCTGGTAAATTTCTCCGCCGGAGGTATGATGGTGTATCTGGTTCCCAAACTGGAAGAAATACTCCATTCTAAACAACCCATTAAGGCGCAGATGCAAATTGACGATTTCCCCTTTGAGCTGGATGTAAAATTGGCCTGGCGGAAGCATTACGATAATATCCCCTTTGCAGGTTTTCAGTTTATCAATCTGAGTTCCCGTTTGCAGGGCTCCTTAACACTTCTGTCAGTCAGACTTAATAAGTAATTATTTTTACAATTTATGGAAAATTAACACTTATAGCCGCAATTATCCACACATATTGTAGCTTATCCACAGGGTTATGCACAATTTTATCCACTAAAGTTGATTTGTTTCAGGACTTTTTTCCTATACAGTGTTATTAGAAAAGCTAAGGCCAGCGCCCTGTTTTTAAAACATCGGCAAAAGCCTTAGTTTTTCATTACAGGTGTGAACAACAATCGTTCGCTATTTTTCTTGAGATTTTGTAAGCAAGTAAATCAATTCCTTGAATTCTTTAGATGACATCCAAAGGACAATTGTTGCAATCAATATAAAGGCAATAAGATTCAGAAAAAGAATTAATAAAATACTCGATTCAAATAAGGTAAAAGAACTTTGGGAAGCCCTTTGAGCCTCCTTGTTTTTCATATCTATTATTTGGTTAATGGTATTATTGGCGTCCTGCCAAATTGGGTACGTTTCTTTAATCATCCGGTTAGCAACATCAAATTTATTTTCTTTACCCGCCGCAACAATGGACGGGAGATGGTTTAAATAAAGAACCCATTTCTCTTTAAAGTGCTCATATAAAATTGCTTCTTCATTATTACTAATATATTTTTTTTCATAGATGACAAGCTTTTCCTGAATTTGCTTTAATAAGGGCCTAAGTTCCTCATTCTCCAGTTCAGCCATTTCCTCAGTCTCAGTTTCTAGAGTTATTTGCAGCACGAGTCTCGGGACATCTGATACCGCTCCATTCATCCAACCCATTAGTTGGATACTGGGCACCCATGTTTGGGCAATTTCCTTAGCATTTGAATTCATATTAAATAATTTAGAGATGGTTAATGAACTTGTGGCAAGCATGACTATTATAATAACCAGGAATGTCCCAAAAACCCTTCTGCTCATCTTTTTTATTCCCTTCTATATAAATAGCTATTTTTACATTATTTTCTCGAATGGGAAAGATATATTCAATAATATAACATACAAAAAACGGAATTTTATCATTTATTGTTTCTATACACTTTTTGATAAAAGAAAAAGCCTTGGTTGCCCAGGCTAATCTCCTAAACTACAGTCCTCATTTAGAGAGTAAAATGGATAACAGTCCCAGTGGGTTATTAAGAACCAAAACATCCGTAATATCGAAGGTTAGAGTAACATCTTTTTTTATGTCTAGGGGAATCACTTCCAGGGTAACAGTGGCTTGGGCTGTGGTGCCTTCAATAGAGATATCCCTTACATTGGATAACGTAATGTTATTTTTAAGCTTATCCACTAATTGTTTAGCAACAGGGCCAGCCTTGCCCACGTATTTTTGAACCACTTCCACATTGCCACTATTGATAGCGTTTACTAGTTCGGTCACCGCCTGGCGTACCTCTTGCTCGGTAACTTTTTTATCTGCTGCAGGGCCGTTCTGAGAACTGCAACCTGTAATAATTATGGAAAAAAGTAGCGCAAACATGAATAGTCTTTTCAAGGGGTATCCTCCTATTGTTTTTTTCTAAATTATATCATAAAGTGTAGGAAAATTTTTCACACACCTGCGGGGGATTTTATTGTCTTGTAATTGAGGTTGCATTTTAAACTCACTATCACTACAATTAAATTTGTAGAATAAATATATATGTGGAGATAAAAAATGAAACTAGACACATCGAACAAACAAGGTATGGGTATAATTGCCGCCACTATTGCTTACATCTTATGGGGATTGCTTCCCGCCTATTGGAAACTAGTTGAGAAAGTACCCGCCTTTGAGATCTTGGCTCACCGTATCCTGTGGGCCTTTGTCTTTATGATAGCTTTGCTATTAGTCACGGGAAAAATTAAAAGCTATTTGACGGAGCTAAAAGAAATTATCCAAGATCGTAAAAAGCTTATCAGCATGGTACTAGCTTCTATTTTAATAAGTGTTAACTGGTGTACTTATATTTGGGCAGTTAACCATAATCACATCATTGAAACTAGTCTCGGCTACTATATTAACCCGTTAGTGAGTGTTTTACTGGGAATTGTCGTTTTAAAAGAAAGGTTAACTTTTTGGCAATATATGGGCATTTTCCTAGCTCTACTCGGTGTTTTAAATATAACCCTTCATTTCGGGACAGTCCCCTGGATAGCCTTGTCCCTGGCAATTAGTTTTGGTCTATACGGCTTGGTTAAGAAAACTGTTAAGCTGGGATCCGTTACGGGTATTACGACAGAAACTCTCCTCGTCTGTCCCATTGCCTTCCTTTATCTTGGTATGTTGCATACTCAAGGGATTGGCTTCTTTGATTTTTCTGTATCTTCTATACCTCTTCTTTTAATGGGTGCCGGTATTGTAACAGCAGTTCCTCTGATCTTGTTTGCCAGCGGTGCTCAGCGGCTTCCCTTAACCATTGTGGGATTGCTGCAATATATTGCTCCAACGATTGCTTTAATCTTAGGTGTTTCCCTTTATAAAGAATCTTTTACTTCTGTACATTTGGTTTCCTTTAGCTTTATCTGGTCTGCCTTGCTTCTTTTCTCTCTGGCTAAGACCAAGCCCTTACTGCAATTGGAAGCTTTGCTGTTTAAAAAAGCATTTTGGAAAACCAAAGAACCGCATAAAAACTTTTAGCATAACCAGGTTCTAAAACCTGGTTTTTCTTATGCAAATCAGAAAGTATAAAAACTTGGTGGAAACGAGTTTTTATAGACATAAATCACAGCTTTTGAGGCTAGATAATGCTATAGTGTGTTCCAATACCTTGAGAGGGAGAAAACCATGTTTAAATACCTGCTTGCTGTAGATGAATCGAAAAATGCTGCACGAGCTGCTCAGTATCTAGCCAACCTTGCCAGGATATGGCAGGATCTAGATATTACGGTGGTTCACGTAGTAAATTTCAAAAAAGAGCTCCATAAGATGGCTAATTCTTCCACGGAAATTCCAGAGATCGAAAAGGAAGTTATCGCCCAAGGCTGGCAAGTTCTTAATGAGCAAACGGTTGCTTTTGATACGGTAGGGGTCACTATCAAGAAGCAACTTATTAACGGCCATCCCGGCGATAAAATAACGGAGTTTGCCAAGCTGAATGATTTTACTCATATTGTGTTAGGCTCACGGGGGTTAACAGATTTACAGGGTCTTGTTCTGGGAAGTGTAAGTCATCGGGTTCTGCACCAAGCACATTGCCCGGTGACACTGGTAAAATAGTATTTGGGCTTGTCTCATACTCTTGGTACAGACAAGCCCATTTTTATTGCATTTTTCTTCCTGCCTACCTTAGTCGTGAGATAAATCACTCTCCGCCCCACCTCCCTGTGCTATATTTTTAGTTAATAATTGCATGAAAGAGAGGGATATAGATGGGTTATCAGCTTTCACGTGCTAACATGAACCAGCTTCTATTGGCGCTAAAGAAAGATTATAAAATCTACGCACCGGTACTTTTGCCCGGTCAGGGTCGCTTCTCTAATACAGATCTAATTGGCTATGGCGAAATTAATTGTATCGAAGATGTAGTCTTTGATCAAAAGTCCTATTTCTCCCCGAAAGAAGTCTTTTTCCCCATTACGCAAACTTTATTTTATTTTACCGAAGATGAATACCGGGAACCCCAAATAGACTCTAAGGACATGATCGTCTTGCTGCGCTCCTGTGATATCCATGCAGTAACCCGCTTGGATAAAATTATGCTGGAAAACGGACCTCATCCGGATTCTTATTACTTCAAGCTACGAAGTAAACTGAAGCTTGCCCTGTTAGACTGCCCTACCAGCTTTGATAATTGCTTTTGTGTATCCATGGGCACTCAGCGGACAGAGAATTATTCTTTCTCTCTCCGTCCGGACAACGGGGCCTATCTATGCGACGTAAAGGAAGACTTTGCCAACCTCTTTGCTTCCCTGGGAAAGCCGCTGCAGGTTACCCCCCAATTTGTGCAGCAAAACAACCAACGGGTTTCCCTCCCGGAAATACCGGAAAATCTCCTTTCCTCTCTCACTTCCCATAAACTCTGGGATGAATACAAAACCCGCTGCATTGCCTGCGGACGCTGTAACACTTCTTGTCCCACCTGTAGCTGCTTTACCATGCAGGATTTATTCTATGAAGATAATCCTCAGTGTGGTGAAAGACGTCGGGTCTGGGCCAGTTGCCAAATTGATGGTTTTACGGACATGGCCGGTGGGCACAGTTTCCGTCAGGACAAGGGGCAACGAATGCGTTTTAAGGTACTGCATAAGGTTTATGATTTTAAAAAGCGCTTTGGATTGCCCATGTGTGTGGGCTGTGGCCGCTGCGACGATGTCTGTCCGGAATATATTTCCTTTGCTAGCTGTGTAAACAAACTGAGTGATGCCTTGCAGGAGGTGCAACAACATGTCTAACAACCCATATCTTCCTTTTAAAGCAAAAATACTCAGTGTAGTGAAACAAACAGACATTGACTGGACCTACCGGCTGGCCTGTGAGCTCAAGCCGCAGTGGGGACAATTTGTGGAAGTCTCTCTTCCCGGCATTGGTGAGTGCCCCATTTCTATTAGTGATTTTGGTGAAGGCTATATCGAAATGACCATCCGCCGGGTGGGTAAAGTAACCAATGTAATCCATCTCTTGGACGAAGCGGATCACCTGTTCCTGCGTGGACCCTATGGTCACGGGTTTCCGGTTTCAGATCTGGCCGGTAAGCACGTAGTCATTGCTGCCGGAGGTACAGGATTAGCCCCGGTAAAAAGTATCATTAACCACTTTTATCGACAGCCGGAGCTGCTACGTCGACTAGATGTACTGGCCGGTTTTAAGAGTCCCCATGATGTCCTCTTTAAAGAAGAGCTGACCTCATGGTCTAAGCAATTTAATGTCATAATAACGGTCGATAAAATGTCTGGCTGTGCTAGTTCCCTTCCCTGTCGAGAGGGCTTGATTACCCAATGGGTCCCGGAAATTCCCCTGATTAATCTAGATGACCTGCGGGTGATTATCGTCGGACCGCCAGTAATGATGAAATACACTGCTCAGGAGTTTTTAAAACGAGGCATCACGGAGGAACACATTTGGGTTTCCTTTGAGCGGAAGATGTGCTGTGGCATTGGTAAGTGCGGCCATTGCAAAATAGATGATACGTATGTTTGTCTGGAAGGTCCGGTGTTTACCTATACTCGGGCTAAGAACCTATTGGATTAACGGGGGTGCTAACATGTCTATTCATACCAAGAAAGTAATGAAAAATGCCTGGCGTATTACCAAGCACCGAGACCTTACTTGTCTGCGTATTCGGGTGCCCGGAGGCCACCTGCCGGTAAAGTTCTTGCCTTTGGTACAAGAAATTGCCGAACGGTATGGTAACGGCACTGTTCATCTCACCACTCGTCAGGGTTTTGAGGTGCCCGGTATTTCCTTTGCCAAGATGACAGAAATTAATCATTTGTTAGTTCCCCTGCTTCAGGAGCTGGAAATTAACAGAGGTGTCCCCATTGATGATCCCACCAAGGGCTATCCTGCCGCAGGTACCCGTAATGTTGCTGCTTGTATTGGCAACCGGGTGTGTCCCAATGCCGTCTTTGATACAACCACGCTGGCGTGGGACGTGGAAAAAATCATCTATCCTAACGACCCGCATGTAAAAGTTGCCATTACCGGCTGCCCCAACGACTGTATCAAAGCCCACCTGCAAGACATCGGCATTATCGGACAGGTGGAACCTTTGTACCAAGCCTCTCGTTGTATTGGTTGCCAAGCTTGTGTGAAGAATTGCCAAAAGGTCTCTACCGGCGCCCTTACCTTTGAAAACCATCGAGTAAAACGAGATCCTAAGCGTTGCATTGGCTGCGGTGAGTGTGTCCTGAAATGTCCCACAACAGCTTGGACCCGGGGAGGTCAATATTTCCGGGTGATTATCATGGGTCGCACCGGTAAGAAAAACCCCCGCATCGCCCGCAGTTTCTTGGAATGGGCTGATCGGGCTACCGTCTTAAAGGTCTGCAGTAACCTTTATACCTATATTGATAAACATATTGACCGATCCTTGGCCAAGGAACACGTGGGATATATTGTGGATCGAACCGGATTTAGTATTTTTAAAGAAGAAGTTTTAAGGGACGTTACCTTGCTCCCTAAGACAAAAGTAGCTCACTTTATCGATTTCGGCGGCTACATGTACGATCGAAATATCCATCTAGAATAAGAAAATATCTGGCAGGGTATGGCTATGGAATTTTGCAAAGCGGTCGCATCTAACAAAGATGCGACTGTTTTCTTTTTAAAAAGTAACGCAAAAAGTTGGTATGGATATTTCGCTACGCATAAATACTAATGAAAACGATACAAGGGGTGTTATGTGGTGTTTGAAAAGATATTTGGCCGGGAAAAGCCGGAAAGTAAGCCTGAAGTTGAAAAAACAGCTAAAATGCACTGCCATCAGTGCGAATACGCACCACCTGGTGGTTGTACTCAAATTGGGGTATGTGGTAAAGATCCCACCCTTGCCAGTTTGCAAGATACCATTATTCTTGGTTTAAAGGGTGTCTCTGCTTATGCCGTACATGCTCGGGAATTGGGACACGATAGCCCCGAAGTAAATGCCATTACTCACGAAGCGTTGTTTTTAACGTTGACCAACTCGAACTTCCATCTGCAAGATCATATTGAGATGTGCCTGAGGGTGGGTACCGCTTGTGTTAAGGTCATGGATCTGTTGGATCAAGCTCACACCTCGGAGCTGGGTATCCCCAAGCCGGTTCGCGTTTCCAATAACAAAATAGAGGGTCATTGCATCCTGGTTACCGGCCACGATTTGTTGGCTCTGAAGGAACTGCTAAAACAAACGGAAGGCCAGGGTATTAATATCTATACCCACTCAGAAATGCTGCCTGCCCACGGTTATCCCGAGTTGCATAAATTCCCTCATTTAAAGGGTAATATTGGCAAAGCCTGGTACGATCAGCGGGAAATCTTCGAGAAATTTCCCGGTGCCATCCTGGTCACCACCAACTGTGTTATGCCCATACGCAATAAGACATATGGTGACCGGATGTTTACCTATCTAGTAGCCGGTGTAGAAGGAGCTACCAAGCTGAAGAGCAAAGATTTCAAGCCTCTTATTGATAAGGCTCTCTCCTTACCCAAGGCCACTATTGACTCCGGTGAAACCCTGCTTACTGGCTTTCATCACCAGAATGTCTTACCGCTGGCCCCCCTCATTGTAGATGCCGTGAAGGCCGGTAAAATTAGACGCTTCTTTGTGGTGGCGGGCTGCGATGCTCCCACCAAAGGCAGAGATTACTTTAGGGAACTGGTAACCTCCATTCCTAAAGACTGCATCATCATTACTACTTCTTGTGGAAAATTTAGATTTAATGATGTGGAATATGGCAACATCGAGGGCACGGACATCCCCCGGTATATTGATCTGGGACAATGTAACAACTCGGTATCCTCGGTTCACATTGCTCAGGCTTTGGCTGAAGCCTTTGGAGTAACCGTCAATGACCTACCTTTAAGCATTGTATTGTCCTGGTTCGAGCAAAAAGCTGTGGCCATACTGCTGGGTCTTTTAAGTCTGGGGGTCAAAAATATTACCATTGGTCCAAAGCTGCCGGAATTCATGCATCCCAGCGTAGTAGAGGTACTGCAGCAGAACTTTAATCTAAACCTCATCAGTGGTGATCCCCAGGCTGACCTGGCTCGCATGTTGGGTGGCAATAAATAACCTATAGAGTATAGAAGGGGGATTATTGAAACTAATCAACGATGGCTGACAGCCTAAAAAAGGGGGCGCCGCAAAAAAGTAGTTTTTGCAGCGCTCTCTTTTCTATTTTATTTAGCATTCATCCAACAGCTTCTTGGCTTCCACATAGGCTTCAATGCCTTTGGCTACCAGTTTTGCTTCCTTCATGGCCAAGACCACCGTAGCAGGCTGATGGACCACATCCCCTCCGGCAAAAACCCCCTTACGAGTGGTCATGCCGTAAGGACGATCTTTGGTAAGGACATAACCAGCAGGATTTACTTCAATGCCTGTGGTGGTTGAAACAATCCGAGCTGCCGGACGAAAACCTTTAGCCAGGAGAATTTTATTGGCAGCTAAGATGGTTTTGCCTTCGGTGGTTGTCACCTCGAGGCCGGTAATTACACCATTTTTACCGACAAAGCGGGTAGGTGATGTCTGCCAGCAAAATGTTACCCCTTCCGCAACAGCACCTTCATACTCCGCTCGTAAGGCTGTAATTTCACTTTCTAACCGGCGATAGACAACGGTTACCTTGCTGGCTCCCAGGCGTAAAGCTGTCCGGGCTGCATCCATGGCCACATTGCCGGCACCAACCAGCAGTACCTCATCCCCTCGGTTAACAGGCACTTCCTTACGATCAATTTTTCCTTCATTATATAGTGTTGCAATACGTAGAAAGTAGGTTGCCTGAACAATGCCCTGCAGATCCTTGGCCAAGGCAGTGCCTGTACCGATAAAGATTGCATCAAAACCTTGTTCAAACATTTGATCTAGGGTAATCGTTCCCCCACCAGGCATTTAGAATATTCACATTCATTGGCAATTTACCTTGATCAGTCTAAATGATACAATAGCACTAGCTCGAAAAAACGATTATTATGTTGCTAACAGTAGATATTTGTCTTTTTTACTAGAAAAAGTGTTTTAATCGCTAGGGATTCAACTTTATTACGAGGGGGATTGTTTTGGACAACTTTGTGATCTTAACAGATTCTTGCTGCGATCTTCCACAAAGTACCATTATCAATAGGAATATTGGCTATGCGACTCTTACTTTTCAACTGACGGGTAAAGAATATCCCGATGATTTTGGCCAATCCCTTGGCCACACTGATTTCTATCAAGCGATGAAAGAAGGACATGTAGTAAAAACATCTCAGGCCATACCGCAGGAATTTTATAATTTATTCCTAGGCTTTGTCCAAAAAGGCATAGAAATTCTCTATATTGGTGTTTCCTCGGGGTTAAGCGGTACCTATAATAGTGCCAATTTAGCCAAAAAAATGATCCTGGATCAATATCCCACTGCTAAGATTACCCTTCTCAATTCTTTAACAGGCTCTATGGGTGAAGGGCTGTTGGTGTTAAAAGCTCTGGAAATGCAACAGCAAGGGAAATCGATTCAAGATATAAAGACTAGTCTGAAGAAAAGCATTAAAGCCTTTAAAACCTTTATGACTGTTAATGATTTAGACTATCTCAGAAAAGGTGGGCGAATTAATACTTTGCAATATGCACTTGGTTCACTGTTAAAAATAAACACCATGCTTTGTTTGGACCAAGAGGGTAAAGTAGGCATCCTGGACAAGGTCCGGGGAAGAAAAAGAGCCATCCAGCATTTAGTTCAGTCAGTTAAAAAGAATATTATCAACCCAAAGGAACAGACTATTGCCATCTCACATGGGAATTGCCTTGAAGACGCACTGCTATTAAAAGCGGAATTATTGAAGGAAGTGAAAGTACGGGCTATTCAGTTGGGAATTATCGGACCTGTGGTGGGAGCCTATGGTGGGCCAGGCGCACTGGCTGTTTTTCTCCCCAATGAAATTTAAATTTAAATAATTATTTTTTCTTGATTTCTTCATATTTTTGAAACCACTCCGGGAAAACCTTTTTAAATTGGACTGGTTTAAAATCCTCTTTTCTAACAACAATATGTGTGGAGGTGCCCTCCACACATACCTCTCCCTCTCCATTTAAAATATGATAACCGTAGACTGTCCGTAGACCATTATTTTCATCAACCCAGGTTCTGACCACAGCCTTTTCCCCATAACGAATGGCTCTCTTATAGGTTATTTCAACTTTATAAACCGGTGCATAATAACCTAGCCTTTCCATATCCAAATAATTATAGCCGATATCAATAATCAATTGGGTCCTTCCTAACTCAAACCATTTGAGATAGTTCGCATGATAAATGACACCCATCATATCGGTATCCGCATATAAGATTTGAATTTCTTTTTCGGAAATATACATGCTTTCCATTGCCAGCTTTTTATTCATTTTAATTACGTCACTCCCAAAGTCTGCTGCCAAAGGTGCAGTTCCTTTGACAGTTGTTGATGGAATTAAAGAATACCCTACAGGACATTATACCATTCTATTGAATATAGCAAACTAACAATCTTGAATTGTGAGGTAGCTGCCATTGAAACAAACTAATGAAATTGAATCACCCAATCCTTGTAATAAATCATCCTTTGCCACAAAAAAAGTGGGGCTTGGACTGGTTATTCTTTCATTTATTCTATACGGGGGGATACTCCTAGTACCAGCCATGCCTTTCAGTTTCGGGGTAAAGGCCTTGGTTACATCTGCCCTCGTCTTCCTCGGAGAGGTATCTTTTTGGGTAGGTGGTTTTATTCTCGGTAAGGATGTCATCAAAAAGTATAAGAAACTTTTAAATCCGCTTAATTGGTTTAAGAAAACTTCTTAGATCTAGAAAACCAGCTCAAAACCTTGCCGACCGCGTAGGATATGTCTGATAGTGCTGATGAACTTAAAAAATCCTTTGGATGAAAAGACCCCTGCAAAGCATAGGTTAAGCTCTGCAGGGGTCTTATTTCCGTGGCAAATTAAAAGGTATTTGGGGCTTTCTTAGAGTATCTATAGTTTTATACGTTTTAACATGGGGGGTTTATGATGGATTCTGCCAGTTTTTTAATTGTTATCTACTGGACTTGGTTACTCGTAGCTTTTGCAGCCCATTTTGCATTATCGCTAATTGTATTTCAAGATGCCAAAACACTTTCGCAGCCCGCTTTGGGTATTTCACCCTTCCTTTGGTTTTCAATATCCCTTATTTTGCCAGTTGGTGGTATGTTCATTTACTGGCTAATGAACCATTCCAGTCTTAAAAAAGATACTTTTAGATTTTAATTCATTAGAAAACTTACTTGGCTTGTTTATCTTTGCAAATAAAGCTTTAGCTCTTCGCGGCGGGAAGTGTTATCGTTATTTTAAACAAATCACCGTCTACTTCAATATCTAAATCCCCGTCGTGAAGATCAACAATGGATTTAGCAATAGCCAGCCCAAGCCCCGAGCCTTCTGTATGACGGGAGGTATCGCCCCGTTTAAAGCGTTCGAACAGTTCCCCGATATCTTCACCCAATTCATATTTCGTTACATTTTTAAATACAATAACTGCTTGGCCAGGTAAAGATTTCAGAGAGATATATACCCTGGTACCCTCTAGCGAGTATTTCAGGATATTACCAATGAGATTATCAAACACGCGCCATAACTTTTGTCCATCGACAATAGCATAAACGGGCTTGTCTGGGTTGCTTACCCGAAATTGCAGAGTAGATTCAGTGATAGCCTCGTTGTGTTCTGCCAGTGTTTGCTGCAAAAGCTGAACCAGGTCCACCCTTTCTTTGGCCAACTCAATATTGCCACTGGCCATTTTAGAAGCTTCAAATAGGTCATCAATAAGTACCTTTAAGCGTTTTGATTTCCGATCGATGATTTGCACATAGGATTGCCGGTCTTCCTCGGACAAGTCCTCTTTCTTCAACAATTCTGTATAGGTAATAATCGAGGTTAAGGGGGTTCGCAGATCGTGACTTACATTGGTAATAAGTTCTGTTTTTAAACGTTCACTTTTGGCCTGCTCCTTGCGAGAGGTTTTAACACCATACTTTAGGGTATTTATATTGCCGGCCAGAGTCGCTAAGGTTGATTTCCCCACTACCGGTAGATCCGGTTCCAGATTGCCCAGGGCTAATTCACCGGTGTTGTGAACAATTTGGTTAAAATACCCTAAACGTTTAGTAATTACCAGGAGAATTGGTATGCCTATGACCAAGAAGGCCGGTGCGTAAAGCAGAATAAACTCCGGTTCTATCCCTACGATAGCCGCCCCAACACCAAAGCCAAATACCACCAGCAGAAGAAGCAATACTTGCGTACCCATTCTTCGATTCAGAAAGGCTGCCCTTATCCCTCCATTGACTCTAGCTAGGATACTTTTGGGCCATTCTGCCTGAAGGCTAGGCCAATCCTTGACCCTCGCGAACAGCAGTCTCCCCTGTAAAAAGGTGACTACCACGAAAAAAGCAGTAAAAAATACCTCAAAAATGATTTCTTTAAGTAAGACATAGGGATATTTATACAAGTGCAGGTTATCATTGCTGGATAACAGGATTAGGGTAATAAGACTAAAAAAGGCAAAGGTTACGACACTTGCATCAATGGGAATACGATTATAGTAGCTTTGCCACTTCTCTAAGATGTTTATTTCTACAAGGTCCGTCTTTTTATAGATATAAATGCTCAGCAGCAACGCCCCCAGGGCACACAGCGTATAGATGATAAAAAGTCTTTGTTTCTCTTGATAGTCCTGATAATTACTCAAAACCAAGCTCGTAGCGGATGTTGCTTTAGGCACCGCAATTTTACCTTCAAATACTTTCGCGTTTTTCCCCAGAATGGTCTCTACGATATCCGAATTTTCCAGGTTATAATAAGTCCTCTCACGGGAGAAATAGCCATCCTTTGCCGTTGGGAAACTACGAATAAACAACATATTGTTACTATTGATGAGTCTGTTTGCCTCAGCTTCGTTGGCTGCAGCTATATTCGTATAGGTGTCCCCGGTGCTGGTATCTTTTAAATAGTAGACAAATCCTGTTTTTAAATTGGCGTATTGGCTACGGTAATTTTCCAGGTCACGGTAATAGGTGTCAATTTTCTGTTCTTTTTCTTTGATTACCTTTACCTGGACGTATTCGTCACTTTTAAAATTATTGGTGATGTCCTCTATTTTTTTATCTCTTTCAGCTGTATAAAAATCCACTAGCACTTGGTTTTGGGTTTGTATTGCCTGCCGAATATTCTCTTCATACTGACCCTTAATATCGTTGATTTGCATCGCCAAATCTCCATAACGGTGACGATGTTCATTAATTTCTTCTGCGGTAACGGTAATCCCCTTTTTCACTTCTTCCGGGGGCAGATAGTTTAGTTCAAACATACTTAGGAAATTGGTAAATTCCTTTAACTGGTAGGAAAATTGTTCAGTTTGGAAATAATCCCGCTTCAAATATTCACTTCCCTGAGAGAGGGCAGATAAACTACCGCTTAACCCAAAGGTAAATAATAATAACCACGCCACCAATGAGGCTTTATTTTTCCATTTTATAACCAATACCCCACACCACCTTTAAATATCTTGGATTTTTTGGATCGATCTCAATCTTCTCGCGAATTTTACGAATATGTACCGCCACCGTATTTTCCGGGTTATAACCAGGCTCTTTCCAAGCTCGCTCATAAATTTCATCAATTGAAAACACCCGACCGGCGTTGGTCATCAATAATTCAACAATTTTGTATTCAGTGGGGGTTAATTTCACCACTTCACCATGGACGGTAACTTCTTTAGCAGCTTGGTCTAGGGTAAGACCTTTCAGGTTAATTACCTTATTACTTCCTTCATAAGTACCCAGCGTAACATATCTTCTTAGCTGAGATTTAACCCGGGCGATCAGCTCCAGTGGGTTAAAGGGCTTGGTCACATAATCATCCGCCCCCACCTGCAAGCCAAGAATTTTATCCATATCCTCACTTTTAGCACTTAGGATAATAATCGGGATGTTTTGTTCCTCACGAATTTTAAAGGTCGTGGCTATCCCATCCAGTCGAGGCATCATGATATCTAAAATAATGAGATGAACGGTATGCTCATGCAATTTTTCGATCGCCTCAATACCGTCTTTAGCTTTAATAACCGTAATCCCCTCATTTTTTAGATAGATCTCAATAGCATCTCGGATCTCTTTTTCGTCATCTACTACTAATACAAAATAGTTATCCATTTTTCACAACCCCTCGTTTCAATACTAGACTAACCACATTATAAAGTCTAATTCTTAATAACCAGCCAACATAATACTTAAGACTTTCTTAAAGTTTACCTGTAACTTCCCAAATTAACAAAGCCTCTACCCGGAGGTCGAGGCTTTCGTTGAAAAACTTGTCGATTTAGAGGTAAACCGGCTATTCCAGAAGCGTAGGCTTTAACGCTTTATCCTGCTGCCGCTGTAATAACAGCAGCGAAGAAATCGCTCCCAGTAAAGCAAATAACATATCCCACTGGGTATCCCAGACATCCCCCTGGGTCCCCAGGAATGCTTCGGCACTTGCTCCGGTTAACAGCGCCACGGCAAATTCAATGAGTTCATACAGTGCACTAATGGCTAGGCAAATACAGACAGTCATAAAAAATAACCAGCGGTTGTTTTTGATGATGTTTTTTCTGACCAATATCTCCCTGGCAACCATGGCCGGCACAAAACCCTGAGCAAAGTGGCCAAGCCGGTCATAATAGTTCCTATCTAAATTAAAGATCTCTTGTAACCAGTTAAAAAGGGGTACTTCCGCGTACGTATAATGACCACCGATGGTTAAAATGATGGCATGAAAGAAAATCAGGACATAAACCAAATTGGTGAACCTAAACCTAGGGTAAATAATAAATAAAATGATTAACCCGATAACAGCCGGCAGTACTTCTAGGAACCAGGTAAAATAATCGTGGGGATTTATCATTGACCAAAGAAATACAGCTAAGTAACTAGTGACTAACAGTAAATGAAATCTCTTTGTATCCATTTGACCTCCTTGGGGTTGGTCTTTTAAGACTTCTATCTATTTTACCATATCTAAAATCTAAAACGGACTGTTGTCCAGCAAAATAAAAACTGCCCCACCGGTGTTAATTCCCTTTGGCGAGACAGTTTTTATTACTTTAATTAAGTTATTCCGCTGTTGTGGGATCAATTACTCTTTTAACTTCAGCCACAGAATTGGCCGGAAACCCACCCTTTGTGGCATGTTCCCTAACCATTTCTTCATTCGGGGCAATGTATACGCAATAAATCTTATTATCGGTAACATAACTTTGTACCCATTGAATTTCGGGTCCCAATTGGTTTAAAACACCGCAGGACTTTTGCGAAATTGCTTGCAATTGGTCAGTTGTTAGATTACCGGCACCGGGAATTTCTCTTTCAATTACATACTTGGGCATTGCTGGCCCACCCCTTTCGTGGTTTTATAACTAGCAATTATGCAATAATCATTCCCATAAACAGACTATTCAAAATACTGATAGTAATCCTAGTAGGCACTTAAACTAGTCCCAAAACAGAACGCCCCTTGTTCGAAAATAGAGCAGCCGCCATAATACTGCCAAAAATATATCACAAGCCAGTAAAAGCCGTCGGTATTGTAAACTAACATCCGACGGCTTTTACTAGATTTACTTATTTACT
This sequence comes from uncultured Desulfotomaculum sp., assembly GCA_946411205.1. Taxonomy (GTDB): domain Bacteria; phylum Bacillota; class Desulfotomaculia; order Desulfotomaculales; family Desulfotomaculaceae; genus Desulfotomaculum. Next base: position 7,094 of record CAMKDG010000016.1, on the reverse strand, counting down.
GGGTTTCTCTTCTACCTCTACAAAATTTGATCCCCCACAGATTGGACAAACTTCTGGAGCTGTATCTCCTGGCCGTAGAGCACCACAGCCTTTACACTTCCACTTTTTCATATATTGCTGCACCTCTTTCCTAAATTTTTTTAGCTGACACTATTTAAACATAATTACCACTCAAATAGTATCCTGCTCCTAGCAAATTAAGATTATTGTAAGATTACTCTAACGAAACCCTAAAACGAGTAAGGCTACCGATTTAGTGTAGTGATCACATTTCAATAATTAGTCAACTTTTTCGTAAGGGTTTTGCAAGATTGTCCTGTTATTATGAGTTTCAATAACCGAATTGGTTTCCAATCCATTCACAAGAGGTGACGTAGGATGACAAAATGGAGATGTAAAGCCTGTGGCTATGTCCATAGAGGTGAAGCCCTGCCCCCAGTCTGCCCCTTATGTGCTTTGGACAACTCGGTCTTTGAAGAGATTCTCCCCAAGAGTGCTAAAAAAAATAAAACCAAAATGAAAGAAGGAACGCTTACTATGAAGAAATTTGTTTGCTCCGTTTGTGGCTATATGTATGAAGGTAATGAAGCACCAGAAAGCTGTCCCCTCTGCCATGCTCCTACAGATAAATTTAATGAAAAACAAGAAGGTGCCCTGCAATGGGCCGACGAACACAAAATTGGTGTTGCCCAAGGTATTGATTCTGAAATTATTGAAGGTCTAAAAGCCAATTTTGTTGGAGAATGCACCGAAGTGGGGATGTATCTAGCCATGAGCCGCCAGGCAGATCGGGAAGGTTTTCCTGAAATTGCTGAAGCTTACAAAAGAATTGCCTTTGAAGAAGCAGAGCACGCAGCCAAATTTGCCGAGTTACTGGGTGAAGTTGTCCATGCAGATACCAAAAAGAATCTTGAATTAAGGGTGGCTGCCGAGTTTGGTGCCTGTCAGGGGAAAAAAGACATTGCCACCAAAGCAAAGCAATTAAATTATGATGCCATTCATGATACGGTCCATGAAATGTGCAAAGATGAAGCCAGACACGGTAAAGTATTTAAAGGTTTGTTGGACCGTTACTTTAAATAAAATTAATCAGCTGAGCTTACTTCAATCAAAAAATCTAGCGGATATTTTTCATCCGCTAGATTTTTTGTTGCTGATTGAATTGGCATCTTACGTATTGGTTTTACTTCTTTGTAGTATTACATTACTCCACTCACCGGGTGAACGGGAGGGCGCAGTCACTAGTTTGGTATCTGCCCTTAAACCTGTCCTGGCGGTAGCTAGAGCAAGGTCTGGTTGATTATCCTCTTCACTTAGATGAGCCAATACTACCAGTTCGCATTCTTTTAACCCCAATAAATGTAACGCCTCACGACATTGATCGTTAGACAAATGGCCCTGGGGCCCGAGGTTCCGTTTTTTGACAAAATAGGGTTTACGAGAACTTTGATACATTTGCACATCGTGATTTGATTCTATGTATAAATAGTTAACTGATTGAAAAGCTGCCAAGCACCTTTCCGGAACAAAGCCGGTATCTGTCAGATAACCAAGGGTTTCCCTGCCATCACTTAGGAGAAATCCAATGGTTTCAACATCATGCGAAAGTTTGAAGGGGGTTACCTTCATGGTATTGATGGTTTCTGCCCGCTCCTGATGTAGAGGCATCAGGCTTGGTGCCTTTTTAAAGGTATACCCGCTAGATAGTTCTTTTAAAACACCGGTAGTGGAATATACGGGGATATCTTTTTCTGCCAGCAGGTAATTTAGACCGTACGAGTGATCTACATGGCAGTGAGTCACGAGAACCGCATCAATATCGCTTGGTGTTAATCCTACCTTATCTAGAAAGGGCTTGATATCTCGTTTCCTTAAACCACAATCAACCAAAATACAGGTATTATGATTTTGAACAACAACACTGTTAGCATAACTGCACGAAGAAAGAGTGCAAAATCTCAATGGGCTAAGCCTCCCGTTTTATTCTCCTTCTACTATTGGCTCTTTCTCTCAAGGATTCCTCTAAATTGAAAATGGAATCTATTTTGCCAGTCAAAATTATTTAAGCTGACTCTTCCTAATAAAAACTAAACAGCCCTTTCCTGTTGCTCTCAATACCTCCAGGGATGGTGGATATTTTGATTTTATACGGTATGCTCTGCAACCCTTGGGAAACTGCTTGTCCCAGGTAATATAAAAGTGCTTACACTTCGGGCACAGCGGTTTTTGATTGGTCATTTAGGATATTCCTCTCGCAAACAAATTAGACAACCACTTTAAGGGCATAATAAGGCTGGAGGTGATTATTATGTCAGGTCGAGGAACCAGCAACAGCCCAAACACCAGATATCCAGACCGTCCCGCCAGCAAACCAGCCAGACTTGATCAATTTGCCGATGATGCTTCTGGTGATGTTAGCCCAAGGCTCGTAAAACTAGAAGAAGATCTGGGTGTGACTTCACGCAAAGAAAAGAAAACCCTCCAGTAATTCGCCGATCCTCTGGATCGGCTTTTACATTCATTTCTGTTATCGGTTATAATTAATCTAAAATCAGAACTACTTTATTAAACGGGGCAATATGTAGACATTACGGGTAAGTAATTGTACAATACAATAATATGCTTTGTAACTATATTGGGAAAAGATACAAATAGAAAATTATTTTTATCTAACTGATTCTTTAGCTTAAACCCGATATGAGAGGAGAGATATGCATGCAGGCTCATGAAATCATGATTAACGAAGTTTATAAAGTTAAGGAAAGTGACACTGTACGGTCTGTCATTGAAAAATTTATTCAGCATCGCATCAGCGGCGTTCCTGTGGTCAATGAAAAAAACGAAATCGTCGCCTATGTAAGTGACGGGGATATTATGCGCTATATCGGAAAACATAAAAATCTAGTCATTGATTCCATCTTTTATATTACTGTGGTCAAAGGGGACAATGAAGAGTTTGAGGAAAGAGCACAAAGGCTCTTGAATTTAAATGTCATGGAAATCGTCGATGGCAAGGTCTTTAAAGTTTTCTGGGATGAAGAGATTGAAGATATTGCTGCTATTTTAGGAAAAAAACAAATTAAAAAACTACCGGTTGAGCGTAATGGGGTACTAGTTGGTATCATCAGCCGTGGCGATGTGATCCGGCATTCTTTCAAATCCCTCCTTTAAACATTCATTAAGATAGTTAAGGCATCTTTCTTTATGAAAAAAGACCACCTTTCAGTTGATTGACCGAAACTCTAAAAGCAGCAGCCCAATGGAGGTTTGCTGCCTTTTTATTGAAAATGTTTGATCATTCAAGACTTCCTTTTACTCTACCAGCAGTACCTCCATGCGACCTTACTTTATCACCTCCCAAACTTTAGTTTGTCCCTGTCCTAATAAAAATCATCTTCATTATTCCATAAAAGGTGTGTAACAAAATTTTTTACTAATTTTAATCTTTTTCTAAGAATATCTAAATCTTTGGCCTTTATAATTTTGTAATATTGTTGTCAGCGTTCTGATGATTGGATTTGTAACATACTACTGTCATAAAAGATATCAAAAAAATAGCTAGACGCTATTCAGACGTTAAGTCTGTAACATTTATTCTTAAAGGTGGTTAGGTGAAGCTAATGAGAATCATAAATTCGGTTTTACGTTCTCCTCTCAGTAAATTTTCTCTGCACATCATTTGGGGCCTCGCTGCAGGGGCTATTTTATTGACCCTGTTCGGGAAGTTGACCTCAAAACTACTTAAGGATGAACTTATTTTATTTGATACGTCCATTACTTCCTTTATTCAAAGTTTTGCTAGTGTCAAGTTAACCAGTTTTTTTATTGGGGTAACCCAAATTGGTTCGGCCTATTTTGAAATTGCCTTGCTCCTGATCTTGGGCTGGTATTTACTATTTCGTTTAAAGCACTTCTGGGAAACCGTAATCCTGGTCATCAGTTTGGCTGGAGGAAGCTGTCTAAATTATCTACTTAAGAGTGTCTTCTGTCGAGTACGACCAGATATAAACCATCTGGTAGAGGTTAGCGGTTATAGTTTTCCCAGTGGACATGCTATGGTATCAACAACCTTCTACGGCATGATTGGTTATTTAGTATGGTTAAATTTTAGAGAACAAGGTAAATCATCCTGGTATGTACCCGTTCTATCTGTTTTTCTGATTCTTGCAGTAGGTCTCAGTCGTATCTATTTAGGTGTTCATTACCCAAGTGATGTTTTGGCAGGATATGCAGCAGGTGGAGTATGGTTGGTAGCCTGTATTATTGCGTTACAAAGTATCCGTTTTTATAAAGAAGAAAAATACAACCCAAACCTCTGACAGTTACGCATTTAGTAAGATGAAAGGCGCAATTAACAAAGCACGGTCCTGCTTCTTTTAAAACCCCTTATATCTGCTGATATATCTCGTTGAAAATCTGCAGGTGGCGTTCCTCGTCGCGTATGATGCGATGTAAGATTGCCACGATGTTCATATCGCAAATGGTATTCGCCTGCCTGGAATACTTGCTGATGGCCGCCTCCTCCGCTTTAATTGATTCGGCGATTAGTGCGCGTAACTCGCGTGGATAACCGATAAACGAGGGTGACCACCAGGGTGTGCACTCTTGGCAACTCCAAAGCCGCGGATCCGCTCCAAGCAGCAGTGCCAGCTCGGCAAATATATTGAGGTGGTGCATTTCAACGATGCTAATATGGTGGAAACATGTTGAAATCCAACTATATTGCGGCTTCGTCACAACGGCGATGTAAAAATACCGAGTGACATCACTCATTTCGGAAACAACTTCAGCCATGTTACTAAGCATCTCACAGGCATAAACGGGATTTAGACCCGCCACTCGCACCGGCGGGTATGGCGCATCTACCTTGTAGTTACACCCCATAGTTTGCTTATCATTCATGCGCATTCTCCTTTCCGTGATACCCATATTGTAAGTTTATTGGTGAAGACAGGATATTATGACAGAACCACCATTCCGCACGGTTTCAGCCGTGCGGACGATACAGGCACAAAGCTATTGGATTTGAAAAGCCATTAATGATTTCTCAGTTTTGCGATCAACTCCACTAATAAGCACGATGCCGTCTGTTTCAAATAACTACGCTTTTTTCGGAGAAGGAAGAATTTTATAAAGGTAAAAGCACAAGCAAAGTCACTATCAAAGCGCCTTGCTTGTGCTTCAGAGTATCTTATCTTGACATTTCTTGAGGGTGATAGATAAAATCAACCCTTGAAATTCGTACTGCCCAGAGTCGAGGTAAAAACGATTTCACAATTCAAGACATCTCCATGCTACTGTAGTCAAAAAAATAGACCCCTTCCTTCGAAGCTGGTCAGTGTCAAACTAATTTAAAAGGCTTCCAGAGGGTTACTCTGAAAGCCTTTATTTTGGTGCCCGGAGCCGGGGTCGAACCGGCACGGTCGTGAAACCGCAGGATTTTAAGTCCTGTGCGTCTGCCTATTCCGCCACCCGGGCGTATGACATATTTAGCTTGTTTAGTATAACAACCTTCTGCCATTCTTGTCAACTATCAAATAGTTTACTAAATGGCGGAGCTGACGGGAGTCGAACCCGCGTTCTCCTGCGTGACAGGCAGGCATGTTAGGCCACTACACCACAGCTCCAAAAATTAACTAAAAAGAAATTGGAGCGGAAGACGAGATTCGAACTCGCGACCCTCGCCTTGGCAAGGCGATGCTCTACCACTGAGCCACTTCCGCATATCATTTCGCACCGACGAGTATTAATATAGCATAATTTGACTGGACAAGTCAACATCCAAGTTGTAGTTATTGGATCAATAATTTAGTCACTGTATTTCCGCTTAAAACCAATAATCATTAAAGCCAAGGCGATTGTTACACCAAGAAACAGTAAGAACATTTCTGATTGGGAAAGACTGCTGTAGAATTGTAACATGGCTTCCAGAGTGACCACTCCCTTTCCTAATTGTACTAATCTTTGATGATTGGAGTATACCATGTCTTTAAGCAGTATAAAAGGATGAGCTATAAAGAAAATAACTTTTATATGGAAAATATTTACTTATTTTTGTTAATTGGAAGGATTTTCCTGTTGGTTGGCGAATATTTCTTTAAAACAACATAGGGGGTATCTATTTCATGCTGTTTAAAGAATATCGTGATATTGTTCTCAGGATAAACCGCCTAGACAAGCCCTTATCATCATTGACAAAATTTGAACGCAATGAGGTTTTAAACCTTTCCATTCGGCAAGAAGAAATTGAAAAAATACTTGGTGACCAAATCCGCTCTAGTTTTAAGGAACTGCAAGAAGGTCTAGATGTGGTGGCTGAGTGGGTTAAGTTAATGAAAGAAGATGCCATTAAGGCTCTTGGAGTGGAAGGAACTCCCGAGGAAGTTCTAGCCCTGGAAGATACTCTGGCGCAGGCCTCTTTGCTAAATGCACAAATTGCCTCCCTTACCCTAGCCAATTACTCTACCATTAGTAAAAACACGTTCTCCGCTGATCAGGAGGAGACCCTAGTGCAAGAAACACAACAAAATATTGCTCCGGTGCAAGATATACGTAAGCAAAAAACTACAACATCTTTACCGGTTATTCATTCCACCATCGATATGATAGAAAATTCTGAGCGTAAAAAGCTTGTAACGAAGGTCTTAGAAGAACTTAACGAGTCTGTGCTGGCCGCTGCACCCACCTATTCAGAAGAGGTTTTTAATCAACCAAGAATTATCAGCCAAAAGAATAAACCTACTAAGAAAAAAAAGCGTTAAAGAAACTCGGTGACGACCTCACCGAGTTTCTTTAACGCAATAATACTACTCTCTTTCAGGAAAAACAAAAACCACCTTCGCAGGTGGTTAATTACTTAGTAGTTGGAGGCGGCACCCAGATTTGAACTGGGGAATGGAGGATTTGCAGTCCTCTGCCTTACCACTTGGCTATGCCGCCAAAACGTTGGAAATACAAATGAAGTGGAAGACGGGGAGGGGCTTCGAGCTCGACGACCCTCGCCTTAAATATCCATCGACTCTAGACTATACCATTCGGGGAATACAAATGGAGCGGAAGACGAGATTCGAACTCGCGACCCTCGCCTTGGCAAG
>CAMKDG010000015.1 GCA_946411205.1 uncultured Desulfotomaculum sp. | reverse complement strand
GTGTATGTACAGTGCACCAGGTACCTAGACTAAGAGATGTTCTGGTGATGCAGGAATTACTCAGTTACTTGGGAGCTAAGGTAACCTTTGAGGGGAACACGATGACAATTGATTCTTCCCGAGTTCAACAGCAGGAAATATCCGAGGATCTCATGCGAAAAATGAGAGCATCTAATTTAGTCTTAGGACCACTGCTGGGACGCTTCGGCAGTGTAAAAATATCTCATCCCGGGGGCTGTAATATTGGCTCCCGCCCGATGAACCTTCATTTTAAGGGTTTAATCTCGTTAGGGACAAAAATTACGGAAAGATTTGGTTATATTACAGCAGAAGCTAGTCAATTAACTGGATCAGTCATTCATTTTGATGTTCCCAGTGTGGGAGCAACGGAAAATTTAATGATGGCCGGTGTTCTGGCAGAAGGAATAACAACCATACGCAATGCAGCAAAAGAGCCGGAGATTGTCGACTTGCAGAATTTTCTTAATGCTATGGGCGCAAAAGTAGTGGGAGCAGGGACTGATGTAATTCGTATTGAAGGAGTGAAAGAATTAAATTCTGTTACTCACACCGTTATCCCCGATCGTATCGAGGTAGGAACTCATTTAATAGCCGGTGCGATTACCCAGGGGGATGTGACGGTAACCAATGTAATTCCCGAACACTTGGATCCCTTGATTTATAAGCTACGGGAAGTTGGGGTACTGGTAGAGGTAGGAGATGATTGGGTAAGAGTCCAGGGAAATGGTCCCTTGAAGGCAGTGGATCTAAAGACGATGCCTTATCCTGGTTTTCCCACCGATATGCAATCGCAAATGATGGCTCTTCTCACCGTGGCCGAGGGAACCAGTGTAATCACGGAAACCATCTTTGAAAACCGATTTAAACATATTTCTGAATTCCGTAGAATGGGAGCAGACATTTATCTGGAAGGGCATACCGCGGTGGTGAAAGGGGTAGAACGCCTCACGGGGGCCTGTGTGGAGGCTACCGATTTAAGGGCTGGTGCGGCACTAATCCTGGCGGCCCTGGCTGCAGAAGATGGTACCGTGCTAAGCCAAATTGAGCACATTGACCGGGGGTATGAACGGATTGAAAAGAAATATAACTCCCTGGGGGCACGGATTATCCGAGTGAATAGCTAATTGTGCAATCTACAACTCCGGTATCAGGCATAAACTGGATTTCAAAGGGAGTGGCCATATATGATCTTGTAAGTTGAGATCTAGAAAAGCTATTTCAACAACTGCTAAGAGTCAGCTGACTCTTTTTTTAGTTTTATCTTGGACAAGTTATCATATCTTCGTTATAATATTGTCAAAATGTACTACAGACGGAAAATATTAGGCAAGGAGAGGGTGCTGTGTATCGACCGCGTACAGGGGCCCCGCGAAAAAAAAACCACTTGGTACAAAGTGTTTTTTTTATTTTGCTGATAGCAGTGGCGGCCTATGTCACCTTACAGTCACCGATATTTGAAATCCGATCCTTTTCAGCAACGGGTAATCGTCAGCTAACCAAGGAAGAACTTGTAAAATTCTCCGGTCTACATCATGGAGAAAACCTTTTTAAAGTTAATCTATCCGATGCAGAAGAGAAACTTAGTCTGGTCCCACTGATCAAAAAAGCTACATTACAGCGTGTGTTGCCCGATAAGATAGTCATTAATGTGGTGGAACGAAGGGCTGTAGCATTGATTCCCTGGCAAAATAGTTTTATTAAAGTGGATTCCGACGGGGTATACTTGCAAAAGGGTCAAATCGCCTCTGCTTTACCGATTATTACAGGATTGGAGTTAAAGGTGAATGGACCTGGCAAAAAAATAGAGTCAGAGAATTTACCAATGGCTCTCAATGCCCTATCACAGCTCCCCCGTTCTCTTACGATGAAACTGTCTGAGATGAATCTTAATGAAGCGGGGCAGATTTATCTTTACACCATTGATGGAGTCCAAGCAAGAATGGGCTTGCCTAAGGAACTTCCTTATAAAGCTAACGTTTTTCAACAGGTATTAAGCAACCTAAAGCAACCCGGGGATAAAATAGAGTATGTAGATTTATCCAATCCAAGGGTGCCTGTTGTGAAGTACATCAGGGAGGTTAGCCAGTGAAACTGAAAGAATATCAATGGGGTATTATTCTGGTTGGCCTAGTTTTGGGACTTATGTTGGCTATGCAATATCGTTCCTCCAAGGAGATTAACGAGACACCTCCAGTAGCCAGGGTCCAAACTCTGGTGAATGAAATTAATCAAAAACGTGAAGAAAAAAGTCAGCTACAAAAGAAAGTAAACCAGCTGCGGGAAAAGCTCGATAAAAAGGCTAATGGCCAGTCAAACACCACCCGGGAAGAGTTAGAGGCCTTACGGATCATTGCCGGAAGTAAAGCTGTCAGCGGTACAGGGGTAGAAGTATCTTTAAATGATAGTAATGTTGCCCTACCCGCCGGACAAGATCCCAATTTATACGTTTTGCACGATGAGGATGTTCTACGTGTCTTAAATGAATTAAAGGCAGCGGGAGCAGAGGCTATTGCCTTAAATGGTGTGCGTCTAATTGCCACCAGTGAAATTCGTTGCATTGGTCCTACCATTCTCACAAATAAAAACAAGAGATTACCAGCCCCCTTTATCATTACTGCTATTGGCAATCCAGAAACCTTGGAGAACTCTCTTTATATGAAGGGTGGGGTGGTAGAACAATTAAAGATTTGGGGAATTCAGGTCCAAGTTCGTAAGAAAAATAATTTAGAAGTGCCGCAATACACTGGGCCAACTACCTTTGAGTATGCACAGGCGCCGGAAGCAGAATGAGGCGGGAGATAAATGAATAAAACGTTATATGTTTCCATTACGTTAGTTTCATTGATTATGGGCTTGATGATAGCTCTCCAATTTCGTACTGCCGGAAGAGTGGACTCCGGCGTACCCTACGATCGTGTACAGCTTCTTACGACGGAATTAAAACAATTGGAAAAGGAATATGCCAATCTCTTGATTGAGGCCAGCGATCTTGAGGAGAAGGTGGCAAAGGCAGAAAAGGGCCGTCCCGAAGCATCTCAAGCTGTGTTTGATGAACTGATTAAGGTTCGCCAGTTGGCAGGAATGACCAAACTGGAAGGACCCGGTGTAGAAGTTGACTTGGCTCCCATTAGGCGGGAACCTGAGCAAGGTGACAACTTATTTACTGTAAGGGATGAAGACTTATTAAGGGTGGTAAACGAGTTGAGGGCTTCTGGGGCTGAAGCATTGGCCATTAACGGACAAAGAATTATTTCCACGAGTGAAATCAGATTAGCAGGCTCCTTTATTGATATCAACTTGACCCGAATTTCTCCCCCCTATTCAGTATTAGCCATTGGTTCTGCGGATCAACTGGAAAGTGGTTTGTTAATCAAGGGGGGGTTGGTGGATACCATGCGAGATTGGGGAGTATCCGTCACCGTCACCAAGAAACCGTCCCTGGTGATTCCTGCTTATAATCACCGTATTCATCTGGAATACGCCAAACCGCTTAAGGAGGCACAATAATGTGGATCGGAGTTTTATTAGCTCTGTTGGGGTTAGCTCTCGGAGCATTGGTTGGACTTAATGTTCCCCTGGTACTACCACAGGCCTATGCCCAATATCTTGGCTTGGGGGTACTGGCAGCATTAGATTCCGTTTTTGGTGGTATTCGTGCTGCGATGGAGAACCATTACGATAACCACATTTTTATTACCGGTTTTTTTAGCAATATTTTGTTGGCTGCCGGTTTAGCCTATATTGGTACAAAGTTGGGTGTTCCCTTAAGTACAGCCGCTGTGGTGGCCTTTGGAGTGCGTTTATTTCAGAATCTTGCGATCATACGGCGTCATTTATTAAAAAAATAAGTATTTGTAAAAGGGAATTTTTATTCTGTGTTGAATTTACATTTTAAGTAAACCCTTTTGCAGTAGGAGGTGCCTGGCTTGGCCAGGAGACATATCGTCTGTGGACTTGACATTGGTACCACTAAAGTCGTCTCAGTCATTGCTGAAGTGGGGCCTAACGGTTATCCCCAAATTTTGGGGATGGGCGAATACCCAACGCTTGGTATGCGTAAGGGAGCAGTATTTGATGAAACAGCTCTGAGCAAGTCCATATCCCAAGCTGTTTTAGTAGCGGAGGCAATGGCCAAAGAAACTATTGAAAAGGTGTATGTGGCGTCGCCGGTGGCAATCCAACTAACTGGTTGGGAAGTATTTGAGGAGCAACTTGCAAATAGCGTTAGACTTACCGGGTTACGGCTAGTTGAAATAATCCCCTCGGTTGTAGCAGCGGCGGAAGCCCTGTTAACGGATACCGACAAAAAACTCGGTACCGTATTAATGGATCTTGGGGGATCGACCAGTAGCTTAGCCATTTTTGATGGAGGGCTGTTAGCTCACACCTATTCCCTAGCGGTGGGCAGCGAACATATATCAAGTGATTTAGCTCTTTGTCTAAGAACGACTATCAGTGAAGGAGAACGGATAAAAAAGATTCTGGGGCTCTCTACCCCGGAAACAGAAGATGATCTGGAAATCAGCAGCGTGGGAGGGCATGAACAGAGAAAAGTATCGCCAAGCGCTGCCAGAGATATTATTGAATCTAGAGTAAAGGAAATTCTTGAATTAGCACTCCAGGCCATACATCAGTCCTGTAGGCCAGAGTCTCTACCAGGCGGTGCCATATTTACCGGTGGCGGCTCTTTGCTTGAAGGATTGTTACCTATGGCCAAGAATGTGTTGCAGGTATCCCAGGTCTCCATTGGCTCTCCGGGTAGAGTGGGTGTACCCGGCGAAGAGTGGATTAGCCCAGTATATGCTTCGGCTATTGGGTTAGTTATTTATGGTGCCAAAAGAGATTTCCGCCGATCAGGACGCACTTCAGGATGGCGTCAAGTTCTGGATAAGTTTACGTAATAATATAAGGTGCTTGATGGTAAATACGGAGGAGGATAACTTTATGCTGGACTTTGAACTGGACCTGGACCATTTTGCAAACATTAAGGTAATCGGTGTGGGTGGCGGCGGAAACAACGCAGTTAACCGAATGATCACTGCTGGGCTCAAGGGTGTTGAGTTTGTAGCGGTCAACACCGATGCCCAATCTCTGTTTTTGTCCCAAAGCAACCATAAAATACAAATAGGTACTAAGTTAACGAAAGGCTTGGGTGCCGGTGCTAACCCAGAAATTGGTGGCAAAGCAGCAGAAGAAAGCCGTGACGAAATTATGCAGGCATTAAAGGGTGCTGACATGGTCTTTGTCACTGCTGGCATGGGTGGTGGTACGGGTACAGGTGCTGCTCCTGTGGTAGCTGAAATTGCCAAAGAAATGGGTGCTCTTACCGTAGGTGTAGTTACCAAGCCATTCACCTTTGAGGGCAGAAAAAGACTAACCCAGGCCGAATTAGGTATCGAAAACCTAAAAAGCAGAGTAGATACATTGATTACCATCCCTAACGATCGACTGTTACAGGTAATCGATAAAAATACATCCATTGTAGAAGCCTTCCGTATTGCAGATGATGTACTGCGTCAAGGTGTACAGGGCATTTCAGATCTGATAGCTGTTCCGGGATTAATTAACTTAGACTTTGCCGACGTGAAAACCATTATGAAGGATACTGGCTCTGCCTTGATGGGTATTGGTGCCTCCACTGGCGAAAATCGTGCTACCGAGGCGGCTCGGATGGCAATCTCCAGCCCCCTGTTGGAAACTTCCATTGAGGGTGCCAGAGGGGTATTGTTGAACATCACCGGTGGTTCCTCCCTAGGCTTGTTCGAAGTAAATGAAGCAGCCGAAATTATTGCTCAGGCTGCAGATCCCGAGGCTAACATTATTTTTGGTGCGGTAATTGACGAGAGAATGAATGAAGAAGTTCGTGTAACCGTTATTGCCACCGGCTTTGATCAGCGGGTAGCTCCCAAAAAAGATAAGAAAAAAACAGAGATGGACATTAAACCCTTTGCTAGCCACGATGATCTGGATATTCCGGCCTTCTTACGTCGCCGCTAAGTAACGAACCTCCTGTAAAAGCAGGAGGTTTTTTCATCGGCTTCTTTCCCTTACTTTGGTGTCAAATTGTGGAATTATGAATAACGCCAGAACACTAAGTGCAAGTGTATATGGCACAAGGCAATGCTAGGCTATAAAGTGGCCATTTCGGAAATACAGATTAGTATATTTGCCTCTCGGCCAAATTTTTATAAGGGCTGAGAGGCATTTTTGGTTTTTTCTATTTTTGTAGACCTTTTTAGACAAAACGCAACAAATGTAACCCATTGTTTGGGTTGGCTATTAATGGTAATGTTCTAAATATAAGGTAATATTGCAAGAATTGTTGATTTATGGAAATAAACGTGTAGAATAACAACCTAGGTATTTTCTGCCAGTCACCATAACGAGTAAGAAAGGAGGAGCTCATTTGAACGCTGATCCGTTTCGTTTAGCACAGCAAGGCAGTTCCCAAGAGAACAACATTATGAAAACAACTAATTTATACAAAGGTGCCGTAGCCTTTCCTTTGTTCTTAGCGTCTATGGATTCCCAGGATGACCTTCAGGTTAGTGTTGTAGCCTCCTACCAGAGCAATGTGAAAAATAGGGTGGAGAGCAGCAACCGGGAATATGAGAGCTCTACCCTGGGGCTTGGCTGGAGTATGGAGGTTCCCCGCATCGTTGTCAGAAACAGGCTCGTAAAAGAAAGCTTTGACTCCTCGTTCTATTTGGTTGCCGAGGGTGGGATGTATCCCTTGTATCGGTTGGGAACAGAGGGCGGCGTCATAAACTTTTATTCCGTAGAACACCCTTACTGGAAGTTCTACTATTTTAATGCCTTAAAGGAAAGCCGGTGGGAAATACACAAGGAAAACGGCACTGCCTGGGTCTATGGGGGCGATGACTCTGCCATTGAGACCCGAATCCATTGGGATAACTGGGTGGGTGCCGCTTCCGCCAACGGAGGGGAGCCTTTTCCTGTAGGTTGGAGCCTGACCAGTGTGAAAAGCTTTGCCGGAAACAGCATTACCTATACTTATGAGAAGGAAGAAGCTCAGATCGGCGACTGTTCCTATACCCGGGCCATACGTCTTAGTAAAGTAGTCAGCACTTTCGGAGAGACAGCAGAAATCGTCTATCAGGACAAGGAAGCTTTTGAGTGTATTTGGCCTCATTCATTCAAAGGCAGCAAAAACCCTTACCAGTTCAACTATGAAGACAAATTCATTGACAGCATTCAGGTTAAAAACAGGGAAGGACAGCTATTATATGTCCAGCGGCTGGGATATGATTTTTATGATATCTTTCAAAAAGGGCAGCTTTATAAAAAACGTTTTCTCACCTCTGCAACGCAAGTCTGCTATAAAGATGCAAACATGATCCCCATGCCTTCCATGAAATTCGCATATGAAACCAACCGGCAGAATCCAAATCCCGGCGCACTTCTTCAGGTCACCTACCCCTACGGTCAAAAATACCAGTATTCATATAAAAATGACACCTTACCGGCCAGCACTCCCAAAGTAGAGTTTACAAAACCCCGCGTCGAATACACAACCTCGGTTTATCACGCCTTGAATTATACGGTGGTTTTATTCCAAAACCAAACTACCAATATTGTCCGAGTATACACTTGGAATGTCGCATGGCAGAGCTACGAGGACAGGGATATTGCCAAAGAGACAATAGAAGATGTGCAGATCCATTTAGGCTCGGACTTTTTCGTTATGTCGTACAAAATGGTCAATCAAGGAACCTATGGCTATCGGTTGTATAAAAACAATCCTTTAAGGCAAGGGGAATGGACCAACGAAAAAGTGATCCAGCTCAATGAAGGATCCCGGCCGGCCTTTACGTGTTCAGGGACCTTTTTTGCGGTAAAGCCAAAAAGCCAAAATTCACTGATTGTTTACCAATTCAACTACTTGACCAATACATGGAAGCGCCAGGATCTGCCGGTGGAAGGCTTTGACGCACAGGCTATATCCGGGGGTGAAAATTTTATCCTGGGGGCTTTCTACAGAGATAATGCCAAAAGTGTGCGTCTACAGTCCTTCTATATTGATGCCAACCATCAATGGCAAAACGGATATTTACAGGATCTATCACTGGAAGTCAACTGGCAGCTCACCTCCTGGAGTACCGTATGGTCTTTGGGAGCCTGCCAGGCAGCGGCTACCTTTGTGGCCATGAAGAGTCAGGATATGGTAACCAGCAAAATAGTCCTGCTGCGCTGGGGGGAGTTGTTCCGCTTAAGGGAAATCGAGGTATTTACTACGGAACAAAAGTTGGGCACCAAAAATCCTATTTTAACAGCGATGACTAGCGACAGTATCGTGGGGCTGGCTGAAAACATCTTCCGCTACTCTCCCGGGCGCTGGAACAAAACCTCATTGCTGCAGCTAAAACAAGGGGCAGCTTATGCCTACGCGTATGGAACCGACCTTGCTTTGGCAGTGGAACAAGTTGACAACCAGCAGAGATTTGTTGCCCTGCGATTCGACCCCTACACCCATCAATGGACCTCATCCGGTGTTCCTGTCAGCAGTGTACTGCCCGGAGATGAACCCATCTATCGCCCCGGTGTACTGGGTGATTATGCAGTCTTGGGACGCGGCCTCTTCACCCGGCAGCCTGACGAAGGCTGGAAGCTGATCTACACATTGCCGGGCCGTACAGACGGCAGCAGTATAGCCTTGAGCAACGGTTTTTTAATGTACCAGCTTCAGAACAGCAGGGACACGTATGCGGTGTTTTTCAGAAACAACGAATTCTACAAGCAGGTGAAGGTGGATAACCAGACCTTTTTCTCAAAGGACGATACCCTGCCAAACGTGGGTCTGTATTCTTTTACTACCTACACCGGTGACCAGATGGCCACAACCCAGAAAATAATCCTGCACAAAATTGTGAACAGAGATTATTCTCCCAAAATCAATATAAACTACCTAAATCAGGTTACCTTGGATACCGGCTTTGATGAGCAGAGCTTTTATTTGAGCTACCAGCTTAGCAACGCAACTTTTTCAGGGGAAGTCCCTCAATACTCCCGCGTAAGGGTGAACCAGGCTGTCCAGACGGGAGAATATGGCTCAACGGAATACAGCTATTTCAACGGTTTAAATCCCTCAACCCCCGAAGCGGTGTATCCCCCCAATTCAGAATTTTGCAACGTCCGTGATTATTACAGTTTTTTTGCCGGGCAGCTCTATTGTACGACACTGTTTGATGACAAGGGGAACCTGACAAACCGTGATGTTAATTACCTGAAGGCCTTAGACACCAACGGATTTTGCATTTTACCCCATAAAGTTGTGAAGGAGACGTATCTGAAGCCTTATTCTGAAGGCGCAAGCGGTGACTGGTTTTGTGTCAGTGAGGAAATTGAAACGGAATACGAAATTGTTTTTGGCCAGAAGAAAAAGATTATCAAAATTAACACCAACCATACTGGGGAGCAGAACCGTATCTCCCAGAATTTCAAGTATGCCTGGGAAGTGTATCCGGAATTTAAGAAACGGAATTATGTGTCCGCGGTGGTTTCCACCACAAAGCGAAACGATACCAAAAACCTTGTCCTGGAGGCTACGGCCAAGGAATGGGTCAAAGATGAATTTGGCAATTGGGGTGAGAGCAATACCTATGCCTATACAGGACAGGAGGACGCCAAGTTTCAATTTAAGGGACCCCAAAAAGGATGGTTGAAAATCAATGAAGTGACCAGCCGCCTAAAAAACGGCAGTATTGTTTCCCAAAGAGCCTTGGCTGGCACGGTTACTACCATTATGTATGACCGCTTGCAAGGTTATCCTGTGGCCCACTTTGAAAATGCCTGCCCCGATGAAGTGTTCTACTGCGGTTTTGAATCTTATGAGCAAAACGAGCTATGGAGTCCGGTAGACAAAACCGTGGATAAGGATCTCATGTTTGAGGTCGGAGAGTTCTATGGCGGGAATCGCTGTTGCTGGCTGAACAAAGGCCAAGGTATGACCTTTTCAATTAAAAGCGGCAGAGGAAAATACATGATTTCCTGTGCGTTGAAGACCTCAGGCAGCGTGGAGGGCTCCGGCGTTTATTTCGGCAACACCTTTGTACCTTTTGAGAATACACAAAACCAGTGGAAAATCTTTTACAAAGCCGTTGACCTTGGCAGTATATCCGGAAAAGTAGATGTCCGAATTGTTCCGGCGAATAACGGCGGGAAGATCCTGGTGGATGCGCTGTTTGTGACTCCGCTGCTGTGCGATGCCGAAGCCTATGTTTATAACCGTTTCATGCTCACCATCGGCAAGCACCGCAACAGACGGGAGGGCAGCTATGTTCTGAATGACGGGATCCAACGCCCGCTTATGGAGCTTACAGACGCCCAGACCCCGTTAAAGGCCAGTGTGTTTTATAACACCCGTAATGGAGTCAATCAAAAGGCCGCAAAGGGGCCGGACTTTACGCTGACGGCGGAATTTCCCAACGGAGGTCAGTTTACTGATTTCAATCGCGGCGATGATTATTTGAAATATTGGGTTGTTAGCGAAAAGGGCCTCCAAAGGCGGGAAAATACCGGTCCAAACTATCTGTTTATGTTTGGAACAAAGCTGAATACCTGCCAGGATATCAGTTTATCCGCCAGGGGCCTTACCCTTCAGCGCAACTTGGCTAGCTGGGAGCTTCACAGCGGGGGCACGTTGATCGGGACGGTCAAAATAAACGAAAAAGCAGATTCAGATTATGCTCTAATACAGTTTGGCGAGAGATTTACTTTTATGTGTAACGGGACCGTGCTCTTCAGCAACAAGACCGAGAAAAGTGAGCCACAGCCCATCAAAATAGAAAGCAATAACAAGCTCCTGCTCAGCTATCTGATGTATGCCGCGGAACCTACCGTAAAGATAACTTATCAGGATTATGTCGGTAAAACTTTACAGGATCAGAGTATAACTGAGGAGGGTGTACTGACAATGATGCCGGTATATTCTCCTCTTGGGCAAGCCACCGTCCTGACAAAAGCTGTGGAGGCCAAAAATGAATTGTGGGGCTATCGCACTGGCTTCATAACCGATTTTAATTGGGATACAGGGGAGATGAAGGGGGAAGCAGCCGAAGCCTATCCGGAGGACGGGGGTTTCCCCTACAGCAGAACGAAAACCACAATTTCACCGAAGCCCCTGCCTAAAGAATTAAAGCAACCGGGTCCTGTTTTAGCACAGCATCCGGTGACAATGGACTATTTCACCAACTCAAATCAGATATTTGGCGGGAACATAAATCTGCCAGCAGGCCAGTACTTTGTAAATCTGGTGCAAGACGGCGACGGTCTCAGTACGTATACCCTTAAGGACAAGTTGGCTAATAAACTGGCTGATTGGAAGATTTCCGAAAAGGACGGTACTCAGAGCCTGACAACCTATGCATATGACGACTTCGGCCAGCAGGTTCTTATCAAGTATCCCAACTACTATGACCCAAGCCTTAGCCTAAGCGAACGGGAAAAGTTCGTAAGCCAGATCCGTTACGACTTCTTTGGAAGAGTCGTAGAACGGACGGATGTGGATACAGGCACGACCAGACTCGTCTATAACCGTCAGGGCAAACTGCGTTTCACCCAGGATGCTGCGGGAAGTGAGCATGGTTATTATGTGTATCAGATGTTCGATGGCAGGGGGAACCTCACGGAAATCGGAAGCTGCAGCGGCGTATGGGATGAGGCTGTGCTGCAGGAAAAGGCTGATAACCCCGCTTTCCGTCCTGAGAACGGCCAATGGGCACGGCAAAACTATTATGACGGAACTGGCGATAACCGAAACCTGTTGGGTAGGCTTTGGAAAACACTAACTTACAACGGCAGCGAGGACCATATTGTCGAAGAGGAGTTCGACTATGATTCCGACGGCAATATGATCATGCGCAGGCAAAAGGTCTTGGGACAGGAGAATATTTTGCTGGCGGTGTACGACCGCAAGGGGAACCCCGTGAAACAGCAGGCAGATAACCAAGAGGAAATGGGCTATGTTTATAATACCCAAGGGCAGCTAAAGGAAGTGTACTTCGAGGGAAAATGCCTAGCCGCCTACACCTACAATCCGTCCGGAAAGTTGAGTACGGAAACCTTCCTGTCTGGCGAGCCTAATCAGCTTCTGCGTAATTATTCCTATAACAGTGCAGATTGGCTTTGCTCTATTAAGGATCCATTCTTTGAGCAGCAGATCCGCTATTATGACAATGCCGATAAAGCCATTTATTCAGGGAAGATAAAAGCCGTAAGCAACAAATTCTTAAATTCCCATGCCGGTCCCGGCTTCTTAAAAGAATACTGCATGGAATATGACTACGATGGTCTGGGACGGCTGTTGTCTGCTGTCAATTCAGTGGGGAATGAGTTTAGCGTAAGTGCTTCAAATCAATGGGTCTATGACAAGAACAGCAATATGCGCAAAGAAAATGAACAGGAACTGGACTATCAAAGTGGCAGTAATAGGATGGTTTCCCGGGGCACTGACAGTTTTCAATATAACGAATTCGGAAGTATCACCCAGGCCAAGGGGCTTACTTTGCAATATGATAAAGCGCTGCAGTATGTAGCCTCTCTACTTTCGGAAACCAAGCAAATCCATACACAGTTTTTATATGGTGGTGATGGACGAAAGGTAGCAGAGGTGTCACAGGACAGGATAAAAATCAATGTTCATAACGTGAAGGGCAACTTATTTGTCCAGGCAGAGCCAAAAACAGGCAAGCGATCTTGCTGCCTAGCAGGTGTCGGCGGCGTATTTTCCTTGGTGGAGAATGGTAAATCATACTATTTAGTTAAGGATTACCAGTCCTCTGTAAGGGGGATCTACGATGGTCAAGGTCTCTGTGCTTCTTACAATTACCAAATCTTTGGTGAGTATTTGGGTCAGGTCTACGAAGAACCACAGGCAAAGGGATTGATCAGCTTCGGATTTACCGGGCAATTGCGAGATAAGGACACCGGTTTGTATCAAATGCATTCCAGGTGGTATGACCCTACGGTGGGGAGATTTTACTCCATCGATCCCGCCAGGCAGTATGCCAGCCCTTACATTTATGGCGGTTCCGACTGGGTCAACTATATGGACCCTGACGGCGGATGGTCATGGGGAGCTTTTGCAGCGATCGCCGGAGGTATTTTACTTGTTGTTGCGGGCGCGGTCCTTACGGTTGCTTCTGCAGGCATTGCCTCTCCTTTGGGAGCCGGACTTGTTATGGTAGGTGGCACTTTTTTGTTGGGTGCAGGGATCGGCAGTGTCTTTTATGGCATAAGCTCTGCCATAAAGGGTGAGTTTGACTATAAGGATTGGCTCATCACGGCCGGTCTGGCAGGAGCCTTTGCCAGTCTAACGGCTTTGTCTGGCATGGCAATACCTGCAGGCTTTACCATGTTTGGCATGAGCGCCGCTGCCACCAATATTGTACTGGAAGTGGGGATCGGCGTTGTGATCGGCGGTGCAGACGGAGTAATAACAAACGGCTGCTTAAATGTCGTCCACGGAAAGAGTTTTACAGAAAACTGGGTTCAAAGCATGGTAATCGGTGCTGTTATAGGCGGTGTCTCTTCAGCCGTATTTGGGCTGGTGGGAGCCGGACGCAATTTAAAAACTCTTCATACCAAGGGAGGAAATCATGACGTGCATATAGGCTTGGCTGGTCCCAAAACACAGAAGTTAAGGCATTCCATGATTGCCCAGGACGGAGATGCTTGGCATGATATTTGGCCAAGGCGGGGATTTGGCAATCCTCCCCGTGGGGAGCTTTTCCACGGTCACCATGTTGACCTGGCCACCATTCCAAGAGTGCCCCGGAATTTGGTTTATAATACCGGCTC
The DNA here is from genome assembly GCA_946411205.1 of uncultured Desulfotomaculum sp. GTDB lineage: Bacteria > Bacillota > Desulfotomaculia > Desulfotomaculales > Desulfotomaculaceae > Desulfotomaculum. The sequence continues at coordinate 26,756 of CAMKDG010000015.1, read as the reverse complement.
TAATGGTTTTAGCCTGATGACGAATAATTGCACTACCTATACCACCAGAACGTTGGCTACCGCGGACCTTTATGCACCCCTGTGGGCAAGGACTCCCAGTACCCTGTATTACTGGGGAAAATTAGTAGCTCTTTTCTAGAGTGTTAAAAGAAAATCAGAAAGGATGAGGACGATGGAAGAAAAGTATGGCAAAGTTAACATTGTCGTTACGGAGGACGTACCCCTTATAATCGAATCCTCCTCAAGTCGTACACAATATGACGTTGTAGAGCTGGATACCGGAGGCTACATTGAGATTCGCCTGCCCTGTACTTTTAAGATCGGTCAATTAATCGGAGATGAATCGGATTTTGGAGCGACAAGCACTAACTCTTGGGGACGGGACATTATCATTACCGGGGATAGAGGTAAAAACGGACCCAGAGGCAGAGACGGTGCAGCGGGTGGTGCCGGAACAGCGGGAGAACGGGGAGGCGACGGGGGGGACGCCCCGGACGTTACCATTGAAATTGGCGAGCTAAAAAGAAACCTTAACGTATTAAATGTAGGCGGCAGAGGTGGAGCTGGCGGAAAAGGCGGAGATGGTGGCAACGGTCGTGACGGAGACGATGCAGCAGGCGGAGCCGGCGGGGATGGTGGCAACGGCGGGAATTCAGGTAACGGCGGCAATGGCGGCAATGTCGTCATCAAGTGTACAAAAATGAATGATTACCAGATCATCGGTGAATGCCAAAAAGCCCCCTGCGGCAACGCCGGAGCCGGTGGCCGAGGCGGGGCCGGCGGCAGCGGAAAACCTCCTGGAGCCGGCGGCAAGAGCGGCGGCAACGGTGTATTGGGGCTGTCAGGAGAAAAAGGGACTATCGATATCAATCCATCAATAGGAGCCTTAAGAGGGAGCGTGTAAAATGAAAAAGATAGACAGAGACAGTATTTTTCCTGAGGGATGCAACAGTGTGGAACTGGACTTTTCCTATCAACCCCATGCTGATTACTTCCTTCAAAAATTCGGCGGAGAGGAACTTCTAAAGAGTGAATTTCCTTTGGTTTATGAAGCTTTTTTGAATACTCAAAGGGAGCAGGCAGAGAATAAACTGATGGCGGACAATGTCAATTCAGGTACTCCTGGGTATGGTATGGTAGATAATAACTTTTATATCAATGGGTTGATATACGACCCCAAAACAGACGTATTTACAGGGCTGAACTCCTATTTGAAAGAACAGCAAATTTCCATGATTGTTTCAGGAGTCTTGCTAGACAAGACCCATAATGTTATTTTGGATAGCTGTTATGAAATTTATGATCAACCCTTTAAGGACAGTGCCAACATAGAGCTTAGATATCCTTCCATTAATCTGGTGCGGCAGGAAGATAGTGTCATCACCTCTAATGCGGATTACACCTTGGTAAAAAGGCCTGCGACCGCCAATGGCAAATGCACCTTGTATCATAACGTCCTAAAAGAATATGCTGTAATAAAAATTCTCGGAGGCTCATCTTTGATCGAAAGCTTTACCATCGATGATCCAAAAACCTCAAAGTCCGGCAATATCCTCCTTCTTTATAACAGAACCGCTGGTGCAGGGGAAGATACCAAATACTCTTATCCGGATGTAAGCAAGGATAGTAATAATATGGTTGAGGTAACGATCCCGATTAAAGGATCCATCAAATTTAAAAACAATATTACCAAAGCCCAATACTCCACAACTTCCCAAACTACCAATATCCTGGTGGAGTTTTCCGACAACGGCAGCATCAGTTTCAATTACAAACCTGAAGAAATAAAGAATTTCTTTACATGGGATGCAACTACCCGTACTCTGTCCTTTAGTTTTCCGAAGGACTGGCACACCAAGCTGAATACAAGGGATCTTGGGACATCCACGGTCCTAACTTTACGATGCAGTTTTTATCTTGATGTTACTTGTGGGGAGGATACCAACATTGTGGGCTGCTGTATCAACAGTGTGTCCACTCTGGGCCCGGAAGAACATTATTACACCAGTGCCAAGCCATCGGTCCGGGTACCTTTGATCACGGTGAGATGGGGTTGTTTTGGCAAGGATACAAAAATCACGATGGCTGATGGTAGCCAGAAGCAGATATCCGAGATCAAAGCCGGAGATCAGGTCCTGTACGAAAGGAAAGAAAGCCTTACGGTAAAGGAACTCATCTATGGACACGAAGACGCAGTGATATACATGAAAACAGAGGCTGGTGAAGAACTTGCGGTATCCGAATCCCACCCGATCATTACCCAGAGAGGCACTGTTGTTGCATCTAACCTGAATGCCGGGGATCTTCTTGTTCGGGCTGACGGGAGCCAAGCTTCTCTGGCTGAGCTGTACAAAAAGGATTATCACGATATAGTCTACAATTTAAAGATAGATTCAGTTCCCCGGGTAATTATTGCCAACGGCTTCCTGGCAGGGGACTTTGAGGCACAAAACGCCCCCACCCTGACGCCCAAAAAAGAAATTGCCCCCGAAACTTCTGAAGAAGCTGCCCTGCGTGAGGAATTCAACAAGCTGTACGAAAGGTTCAAATCCAACCCGCTAAGATAACTGGCTTTGCATCTGAAATCGTCTTAACTGGAAGTAGAAAGTCCTAAGCCTGCCAATACTTTTAAGGGTTTTTCATAATGCTGACCCCCAAAAATTTTCCCTTGGATAACTCTTTAAAGCTACGGAGAAAATAACAAAAAAGTGAGGCAGGTGAAACTAGATGACCAATCGAATCAATGCAGATAAACAGACTCTTACTACCAAAAAAGGTTTGGACAAGGTAAGGGGTCAACAACTCTTTAAGGATCGGAATAAAGGTCCGGCACATAAGGACTCCAACCGTAATGACATCAATGACCCGATAGGATAGAGGTGAATCCCGTGACTCCTAAATGGCGTCTATTAACCAGTGCAGCCAACATGATCGAAGCTGAAATCCTTAAGAGTGCACTGGAAAGTGCGGATATCCCAGTAAGCTTGAAATGGGAGAGTTTTAATGCGGTGCTTTTTGGTACATCTGCCAACGGACCCGGTACACAAGTTGATGTGTTTGTGCCGGAGGAAGTCTGGGAAGAAGCGCAGGCATATCTCACATACACAGACTAGATTTTGCTTAAATTGTAGAACAAAGAAGGAAAAAAGTTAGAATTAATTTCCAGATATTGACAAGTTTCCCTTACCCTGGTGGTGTATAATACTGCCAGGGTTTTTTGTTTTGCTCTAATAAGACAAGCCCTCTACTGGGTTAATTGGCATATTTCATTAACTTACCCCATATCATGGTAGTGACCCTCTGTTTTTATAGAGCCGGGAGAAACAGCGATGAGACAAGTGGTCTATGTAGATGAGGTATTGATAGTGAATCTTGCCATGAACCTTACTGCTCTATGGCTGACATCCAGATTCACGGGCAATGAACGTTCCTTTGCCAGGATGTTAGCTGGTGCGGCAGTGGGGTGTATTTATGCTTTTTTAGTGCTATGGCCAGGCTTTGCTATGATGTTACATTTTTTGGCCAAGATATTGGCGGCTATTCTCATGGTTGTAATTGCCTTTGGGTTTGGGAGGTGGAGAAAGTTTACCCGACAGCTAGGCTATTTATTTCTCAGCAGTTTTTGTTTGGGTGGTATTGCCTTGGGGTTGCATTATCTTTGGCACACAGCAGTTATCGATTTGGAAAACAAACTAGGATTAGGAGAGTTTAATAAATGGGCAGTGTTAACCGCGACGATACTTATTGCAATGTTTCTAGGTCACTGGGGTGTCACACGATGGCGCAAAGGATCTGCACAAATGGCAACAAAGATTCCCCTTACCATAACTCTCTGGGGGAAAAAAGTCTCCGTTTTGGCCTTGGTTGATACAGGTAACCAATTAATTGACCCCTTAAGTCAGCATCCAGTCGTTATTTTGGAATATGAGGTACTAAAATGTGTGTTGCCGGAAGAACTTTATGGGTTGTTTGGAGAGGGAGCTGAGGATAACATTCTTTCTGTGTCCAACACCCCTTATGCCAATCGTGTAAGATTAATACCCTTTCAATCTCTGGGACGAGATCATGGTATGTTGTTAGGAATTCGTCCTGATGAGATTGAAATTCAGGTGAGAGATACCTCACAAAGAGTTACCAATGTAGTCGTGGGAGTTTACCATCAGCAGTTAAGTCCGGAGCAAAGCTACAGGGCATTATTGCCCCCACAGCTACTGGTTTCTTAGTTTTGGGGAATGGGGTTCAGGGAGGGAGATGCTTGAAAAACACCTGGCATTTTAAGATACTTATTAGGCTTTACTTAGCTCGGGTATTTCAGTGGCTTGGGCAACAGCAGGAAATTCACTATGTTGGCAGCAGCGAAGCATTGCCTCCTCCGCTGTCCAATGATGAAGAAAATGATTTAATTGAACGACTTGGCCAAGGTGACGGTCAAGTTAAAAGCGTCCTCATTGAGCGAAATCTGAGGCTCGTAGTGTATATTGCCAGAAAATTTGAGAATACCGGTGTAGGAATCGAAGACTTGGTATCCATTGGCACCATTGGCCTAATTAAAGCAGTAAATACCTTTGATCCCCATAAAAAAATTAAACTAGCTACCTATGCTTCCCGTTGTATAGAAAATGAAATTCTTATGCATTTAAGAAGAAATAACAAGACCCGCTCGGAGGTTTCCTTTGATGAACCTTTAAATATTGATTGGGATGGCAATGAACTTCTGTTATCTGATGTACTGGGGACTGAAAACGATATTATTTACAAAAATTTGGAAGAGGAAGTTGACAAAAAATTGCTGCATCAGGCCCTCTTAAAATTATCCGGTCGGGAAAGGCGTATTATGGAACTACGTTTTGGGTTAAACAATGGCACGGAAAAGACCCAAAAAGAAGTTGCAGACATGCTCGGGATCTCCCAATCCTATATTTCTCGCTTGGAAAAACGTATTATTAAGCGTTTAAAAAAAGAAATTCACAGAATGGAGTAATGTAAAAAACAAAGAAAACAACAGATTTAGCCCCAAAAGCACTTGTTTATGGTGTTTTTGGGGTTTTTTTCTGGGTTCTATGGCATGTATATAAGAATTTTACCAAGGTAATAATGAACCTGTAAGGTCAAGTTCGAACGTTTTTTGACCTATCGGAACGTTTGTACTTTCCGATAGTCATCAGGGCAAAACTGATACCGCTGCGGTATTAGAACAACGTTGGGAGGCCAGTACATGCTCGTAAACAAGGTCGAGATCTGCGGAGTCAATACATCAAAACTGCCTGTACTAACCAACAGTCAGATGAGAACTTTGTTTGAAGTTATGCAGCAAGGAGATAGAGATGCCAGGGCGCAACTCATTAATGGTAATTTAAGACTGGTACTGAGTGTGATTCAACGTTTTACCAATCGTGGCGAGTATGTTGATGATTTATTTCAGGTGGGCTGCATCGGCTTGATGAAAGCCATTGATAATTTCGATTTGAGCCAGAATGTCAAATTTTCCACCTATGCGGTGCCCATGATTATTGGCGAGATTAGACGCTATTTAAGGGACAATAACCCGATTCGGGTTAGCCGTTCCTTGCGGGATGTAGCCTACAAGGCTTTGCAAGTAAGAGACAGCTTGGTTAACAAATACTCTCGGGAACCCTCTATTAATGAGATTGCCGGGGAATTAAAAATGCCCCGTGAGGAAATTGTTTTTGCCTTGGATGCCATACAAGAGCCGATTTCCCTCTTTGAGCCCATTTACCACGACGGTGGAGATCCCATTTTTGTGATGGATCAGATTAGTGATGAAAAAAACGTTGATCTAAGTTGGCTTGAAGAAATATCTATTAAAGATGCCTTAAGAAGGCTAAGTGACAGAGAAAAGCACATTTTAACCCTGCGTTTCTTTGAAGGCAAAACTCAAATGGAAGTAGCTGACGAAATCGGCATCTCCCAAGCTCAAGTATCACGCTTGGAAAAAGCAGCCCTGAGCCATATGAAAAAATATGTGTAAACGCCCTGGCTCCTTTCAGTAGCTAAAGGGCGACCCGAAAGAAATACCTCAAAGCAAAAGTTTGTCCAAAAAATAAGGTGCGAAGCCTTATTTTTTTGTGCAGAAACAGGCTTCTTCTGCATATAAATAAGAAAGGGAGGTGGCCGGCTTGATTAAAATTTCAGACCTACGCATGAGAGAAGTTGTTAATGTGGTAGATGGTAGAAGGCTGGGGCTTATTAGAGATATTGATATAGACTTAGAAGCCGGCCGCATTGCTGCTTTAATATTACCTGGACAAGGTCGTTTTTTGGGGCTGTTTGGCAGGGAGGATGAACTGGTTGTACCCTGGGATAAAATTAAGAAAATTGGACTTGATATCATCTTGGTTGAATTACCCCCCTACCACAATCCTAGAGAAGAGAGCTATCGGTATTAAAAGAACGGAAGAAGAATTAATAATATCTAATGAATATTAACAATTATCAAATAAAAATAATATTGCATTTTGTCGAATGTTTTAATATACTTTAGTTAGTCTATTAAGAGTCTTTCCACATTGGCAAAGAAATGTTAAAAAGGTTAACATTTCTTTCGTTATGTTGTGGTTATATGGGTTAATGTGCCAATCGTGGTCAGACCATCATGCCTAATAAAATCTTTTATCACCAAATTCTTCTATTCCACTTTTATTTCAAAGAGATTATCAAAACAACAAAAAAGAGGTGTGTTACATGACTGCAGTACAGGAAAAGGCAGAAAAGTCGTACAATGAGGCAACAGGTGCTGCTTTGTACGATAGATTTAAGACCAGCGCAGAGTTATTATCTGCAGAGGTTCACAGAGCTGCCAATGTGGAGGAGGCACGCCAACTGGTGACCCAGATCATCAAAGACTTGGCCACTCCTAAGGTTGTTTATGCTCCCTCAGAACTAATTGATGCTCTGGATGTTAAAGCCATCGGACAAGCTGCCGGGGTGACAATGACAGCAGAAAACCTGCGTCAACAAGCTGCCGATGCAGGACTGGGTATTTCCCAATTAGATTACGCTATTGCTGAAATTGGTACACTGGCGGGTAATGCTAACAGCATTGAAAGCCGCATGGTGTCCATTTTACCTCCTATTCATATGGCTCTGATTAAAACGAAAAATATTTTACCCAACCTATTAGAAACCATCGCAACCTATAATGAAAAATTAGGTGAACTACCACGCTATCTGACCTTTGTCAGTGGCCCCAGCCGTACCTCGGATATTGAACGGGTATTAACCATCGGTGTTCACGGGCCCGGCAGACTGATCATCGTATTTATTGACTAAGGGGTGAAAACTAGTGGCTACAGTTCTTAAAAATGAAATTAATGATGCTTTAAATAACGACAACCTTACCGGGGCTCTGGGAAGATTCGGCGAAGCTTACCTTCCTGCACGGGAAAAAGCCTACGAAGGCAAGGACTTTGAGGCGACCAGGGAAAAAATCGCGCAAATTAAGAGCCATGCTGCTGAAAATATGGAGGCATTGGCCCAGCAATTTTTAGCCCAGGCAGAGAAAAATGGTGCGAAGGTATTCCGTGCCCAAACGGGTCAGGAAGCCAAAGAATACATTGCCAAGTTGATCACAGAGCATAACGTTAAAACCGTGATTAAGTCGAAATCGATGGCTTCCGAGGAAATTCACCTCAATGATTATCTTCTCAAAAATACGGATATCAATGAAGTTGCCGAGACAGATTTAGGAGAATGGATTATCCAGTTGTGCGGTCAGCGTCCCTCTCATATGGTAATGCCCGCTATCCACATGACCCGTGGTGAAGTGGCAGAGATTTTTTCTAAAGAAACCAATCAACAGTTAGAACCGGATATTGCCAAATTGGTTAAGGTGGCCAGGGAAAATCTGCGTGAAAAGTTCTTAAAGGCTGAAATGGGTATTTCCGGAGCCAATATAGCTGTGGCAGAAACCGGTACCCTGGTTATGTGTACTAACGAGGGGAATGGCCGTTTAACTACCACGGTACCTCCTATTCACGTGGTACTGGTAGGTTTAGAGAAGCTGGTGGCAAAGTTTGAGGATGTCGGACCTATTTTAGAGGCACTACCCCGGAGTGCTACCGCTCAGAAGCTTACAACCTACGTCACCATGATGTCCGGGCCGACGCAGGCCATTGACCTAGCTGGCAATATGGTCGAGCAAAAAGAAATGCACATTGTATTGATGGATAATGGTCGTACCGCAATGCGGGAAGATCCTCTATTTAAACAAGCCTTACAATGCATCCGCTGCGCCTCCTGCCTCAATGTTTGCCCTGTTTTCCAAAAGGTAGGCGGACACGTGTATGGTGATGTCTATACAGGGGGTATTGGTACCATTCTTACCGCTTTCTTAAATAGTTTTGAAAAGGCTGGGGAACTGCAGAACCTTTGTCTGCGTTGTGAACGCTGCAAGGCTTACTGCCCCGGTAAGATTGATCTACCTGCTTTAATTACCGAACTGCGTCGCCGTACGGTGAAAAAAGAAGGTATGCCCTTGGGGCAAAAGCTTATTTTAGAAAAGGTGCTGACTAACCGCAAACTGTTCCACAGCTTAATCAGAACTGCCTCCGTAGCGCAAAAGCCCTTTGTCAAAGGGAACACGATTCGTCACCTACCCTTGTTCTTCTCGGGCCTAACCGAGGGGCGCAGTCTACCAGCGGTAACGGATAAACCGCTGCGCGATCGGGTTGGACGTTCTGTACCTAAAGGTAAAGTAAAGGCTAGGGTTGCCTACTATGCCGGTTGCCTGGGTGATTTTGTTTACCCTGAACAGGGTGAAGCTGCTTATAAAGTATTAAACAAGATGGGGATGGAGGTTGTCTTCCCCTTAGAGCAAACCTGCTGCGGCATTCCGGCCAGCCAGATGGGTGCGCCGGAAGTGGCTGTTAAATTAGCCAAGCAAAATATTGAGGCACTGGAAAAGGAAAATGTGGATTACATTGTATCTCTTTGCCCAACCTGCATAGAGGTGCTCAAGCACCATTATTTGGATCACTTTAAAGATGATCCGGCTTGGTATGCACGGGCGGAGAAAATATCTGCCAAAATGGTTGATTTTCCTTCTTTTGTTGCTAAACATGGACAGGAGCTGCAATTCAACAAACTGTCAACCAACGTAACCTATCATGATTCCTGCCATATGAAACGGGCCCTGGGTGTTTGGCAAGAACCCCGGGAACTACTGACTAAAGCAGGGGTTACTTTGACCGAAATGAAAGGCTGTGACGATTGCTGTGGTTTTGGGGGTTCTTACTCCATTAAGATGCCGGAGATTTCGAAGGCCATCTTGGATCAGAAAATAACCAATATTGAAGACACCGATGCCAAGGTAGTGGCTCTCGACTGTCCGGGCTGTAAGATGCAAATTGCGGGCGGCCTGGATGCCAAAGGCAAGAACATTAGGGTAAGACATACTGCCGAGTTGTTGGCAGAAGCAATCAAAGAGTAAAGGTTAGATCTGGAGGTTGGGAGCTGTCCCAGCCTCTTTTTGCGCCATAGGCCAGCTGGTAGTCTTTTAAAGACGTTTACTATTCAGAAATGGATAGTAAATGGTACTTGACAGATACTATTCAGGCAAGCCATAATTTGCCTGAAAGGCGAAAGGCGAAAGGCGAAAGGCTAAAGGCAAAAGGCTAAAGGCTAAAGGCTAAAAAGGCGGTGGAGCAAATTGTCTCACGTATTTGATGCTAAAAAGCTGGCTAAATTAGATAATCCTCGCAGAAAAGAGCTCATACCACAGGACAAAGTACTATCCTTGGTAGGCGTTAAAACAGGAGAACAGGTTTTGGATGTGGGCTGTGGTATTGGTTTTTTAACCCTGCCAGCGGCTAAAATGGTAGGTGATACCGGATTTGTCTATGGTACGGATATTCAAGAAGCTATGTTGGTAGAAGCTTTGGACCGCAGCAAGCAAGAAAAACTTTTTAATATTGCCTGGATTTTAACGCATCCTGATAAAATAACCTTGCCTTCAGCCAGCGTAGATTGTGTTATGTTGGGTATGGTGGCTCACGAAGCACCGGATTTAGCACAGATGCTAGCTGAGTGCAGAAGAGTACTAAGACAGGGTGGTAGAATTGGTATTGTAGAATGGAACCAAACCTTTACTGAAATGGGTCCGCCACTGGATCATCGGCTAAAACCGGAGACTTTGCAGGATATCCTAATAAAGCTAGGATTCGGCGCCACAGTTGTTCATGACATCAGTCAGGGAGTTTATGTAGCAGTAGGTACTAAGGAATAGTAATGATGTGATACGATGTAACTAGAGGGGTCTTGTGATATTGCGTAAATTCTAAATGCAATATTGCAAGACCCCTTTGATTTTAGACCTCTTTGTTGCAACCACGTACATAAACACTGCCAACCTTTTTCTTGGCAAGATGCTTTAAATGGGCGGCCTTTTGCGCTAATGCTTCGGGAGTGCAATGACCGGAACAGTCCAAGATAGAGAAAGAAGCTGAGACTAGCGGAAACCAGTTTTCTTGCCCCTGACGATCCAACCAATAGAATCCCCCCATTTGCCTATCTTCTATAGAATAAAAATTTTTCACCAGACGATCAAAGTAACGAATGTATTTCCGACAAATTTCCTCAGATCTGTCTTGCTGGGTGATAACCACAAAATCATCACCGCCGACATGTCCAATAAAATCTGTAGGAAGCCCAAAATTTCGTACCACACTGGTCAATAAACGGGCAGCCAATAAGATTAAGCGATCACCGTTTTCAAAGCCATAACGGTCATTGTAGCACTTAAAATGATCCAAATCGAGGTAGACTAGGGAAAAGGGTGATTGTTCAACGAGCCTGGTATTGATCTCTCTTTCTATAGTAAGGTTCCCGGGCAGCCCGGTTAAGGGGTTGGCTCCCCGGGCCACTTCTATGCGAATCTTGGTCATGGTATCCAGTAGGATTTCCACAGAGACGATGCCGTGAAATTTATTGCCCCGAGTTACGATGATATAATCATAGATTTTAATTTTATCTCGGCACATGGCCTGCTGTGATACTTGTTCGATGGGATTTGCTGCATCCACCACTAACGGGTGTGGATCCATAATGGCATCGGCAGAGCGTTGAAAGTAAAGAGCTGCTCCGTACTGGGTGCCAAGGTAGCGAGCCAGGTGATGGCGCATAATTAACCCTGCGGGTTGATCATCATCGGTAACCACAATGCCGCTTAAAAGTTCATTTGCATCAAGGATTTCTTTAATGTTTTTCACCGGGGTACCAATATTCACCTGAACCGAGGGTTCGCAAATCTCGCCAATGGGAAAAGCCCGTTGCCAGACCCCGGTTGGGTTACGATAGGTTAAGGAAGCAATTTTGCTTAAAGCAGGCTTAGTAACTGCCGGTTTTGGAAAGGCAGGGCGTCCCAAATAATAACCCTGGCCATAATGAACACCAATGGAATAAAGGGTGGTCAACTCTTCTTCGGTCTCGATACCCTCGGCAATGATACTGCAGCCAATTTTTTGGGCAAAGATAACAAAGGTTTCTAAAAGGGCCTGTCTGACTCTATTGGTGTGAATATCGCGCACCAGGGAAGAGTCAATTTTGATGAATTCTGGGCGAACTTCGGCGATAACTTGCAAGCTGGAAAAACCAGCACCGGCATCATCAACGGCCACCCGGTAGCCCTGTCGTCGGTAGTGAGCAAGAGTTTTATTGAACTGCCCAAAATCTTGAATGCTCTGACGTTCTGTTATCTCAAAAACCAGATTGGCCTCGGAAAAATGGTTGTCTCTCAGTAATCGTCTAGTTTCTCCGGCAACAAACTGAGGATCATTCACGGTGTAAGGATGGATGTTAAGGAAGAGTTTTTGGTTTTTCTGGGAAATACCGAAATTTTTAATGGCCAATTCACGACAAATCTTTTCTAAGGGGAACAAAAGCCCCACTTCCTCAGCAAAATTAAAAATAACAGAAGGGGAGGAAAAAAAGCTGTCATTAGGGCCGCGGGTTAGTGCTTCCCAACCAAATATTTCACCGGTTTGCAGAGAAACAATGGGTTGATAAACAATGTGAAAAGCTTTTTGAGACAATAGATCGTTAAATTGTGGTAATCGATGCACGGTTTGCTGACGCCAAGTACCCTGGGTAATCTTTTGTGCTTCTTTCATGGCATTATAAAGTCTATGTTCCGGGGTGTGGTTTATATTTTGATCAATTGGTTTTTGATTAAAAAAACTTTCTATTTTGCGGATTACCTTGCTAACAAGCAATATGAATACCTCCTACCGCATTATCCCATTCATCGTATAACGTTATATTTAGCCCTAGGTTAATTCAGTGTTAAGAGAGGATTAAAAATATTGATAGAATTTAAAGTGGTTTTAACAATAGCTTAATCGGAAACCAATACTTTTTCGCTAAAGTAGAGAAGGGAAAGATACTGGTAAAATAAACCAGAAAGGGGCGAAAAAGTCTTTTAAATGATGAATATTAAAATTGGCACTAAAATTGGTCTGGGCTTCTTCGTAATGCTTGCTTTGATTATGTTCATAGGTGGGACATCATTCTTTTTTATAAATTCCATTAAAGAAAAAACCCGGGTGATAGAGAGTTCAACGAAGCGAGTGCAATTAGCCCTAGAGACGGAGAAAGAATTTAAAGAAGCAGTTTCCTCTATGCGGGCTTATATGGGTTATGGAGATGAGAGTTTTATTACCAAAGAGAATCAGAAAATAGCTGATGTGGACAAAAAGATGAAAGCTTTACTACAAATTGTTGATGAAAAAGATAAGTCTAAGATGCAGCTAGTTATTACACTTTTAGGAAATTACAAAAAAAGGGTAGCTAATGAATTGTTTCCCTTAGCTCGGAACTTCCACCACATAGTAGCTGCCGGAGAGATTGCTAAGGCCCAAGAGTTGAGAAATAGAACGTTATCTCTGTCCAATGAAATTTCTATTCTGCAGGGGCAAATCGAAAGTGAATTAGGTACCATAGCCCAAAAGAACAACGAATTGTTTAACCGCAGTCTATCAGCCTCGTTATCCGAACAGGATAACGTTATGACGGCTACTCTACTCTTGAATTTTTTTACGATTGTGGTGGGCATTATCTTGAGTGTTTTTTTAACAAAGATGATTAGAAGTCCTATCATCTACACTGCTAAAGAAGCTGAGAAATTTGTTGTAGGAGATTTTAGACAAGAGATTCATTGTACTTCTTCCGATGAAGTGGGGCAGCTGACGCACACTCTGAATCAAATGCGACTGAGTTTTAGAGAAATACTACAAAATTTAGGACAATTATCAAGTAATTTGGACGAAGCGGCTAATCAACTGGTCACGCAATCCGAGCAAACATCCCAAGGGGCTGAAGCTATTTCCACCACAACCAATAAAAATGCAGCTAGGATTACAGATTTGTCCCATCGCTCGCAACAAATGCTCCAACAGGCAGATTTAGCCTGTCAGCAGGCTAAACAAGGTTACCAAGGGATTTCGTTGGTGATCAACCAGATGCAGGACATACTAGAAGTATCGAATGAAGTTGACTCTTCCGTGCAGGATCTTCACTCTGCCATTAACAAGACAAGCCAGTTCGTGGAGGTAATTAGCAGTATTGCAGAGAGGACCCAGTTACTGGCCTTAAATGCGGCCATTGAGGCCGCACGGGCAGGAGAGGCGGGTAAAGGTTTTTCGATTGTATCAGATGAAGTGAGAAAATTAGCTGAGCAAGCCGCACAGTCCGTCGGAGAAGTTAACAGATTAATGATGGAAATCCAAAATGCAGCTGCCAAATCGCGTATATCCTTAGCCAGTGGTAATCAAAAGGTTTGGGAGGGCAACAAAATGGTTGGTGAAGTGGGGGGGCTTTTTCATAAAATTATCCAAGAGGTACAGTATCTCTCCGAACATGTTCAAAATGCAGTAGCCGATACCCAGCAAATTGAAGCCGGTGGCAAAATGATGGCGGTTACTGCTCAAAGACAAACGGTGGCTATGCAAGAAGCTAAAACGGCTGCCATCGGTCTGAAAGATTTATCGGAGGGATTACAAGGCGTGCTCATCAAGTTTAAAATATAACTTTCGACAGCTTTTAAAATGACTGATGGAGGGTTTTAATGTTGTTTTAATACTCTCTTTGCCAACTCTTAACACGTACAAAGTATAATTAATCAAGACTATTAATTGAGGTGGCAGGATGTCTAAAATTTTAGTGATTGATGATGAAAGTAATATCACAGAACTCATCAAGTATACATTGGAAAAAGACAATCACGAGGTTGTAGTTGCTTTTGACGGCGAAGAGGGACTCCAGTTAGCACAACTAGAAGCCCCGGATTTAATTATACTGGACATTATGCTTCCCAACCTAGATGGTTTGGAGGTTTGTCGGCGTCTGCGCAGCCAACAATCGACAACAGCGGTACCCATTTTAATGGTTTCGGCCCGGGGGGAAACGATCGATAACATCCTCGGGCTGGAAATGGGTGCCGATGACTATATAGCCAAACCCTTTAGCACGAGGGAGTTAGCTGCCCGGGTAAAGGCCAATCTCAGGCGAATTAGGTATGCCGATGCCAATAAAGTGGTTGATAGCACTCGCAAGGTAAGTGTCAGGGATGTAGTATTAGATTTAGATAAGTATGAAGTTACCGTAGCTGGACAATTAGTTAGTTTTACGCCAAAGGAATTTAAATTACTGAAGATCCTAATAACGCATCCTGGTAAGGTCTTTACCAGAGACGTATTGCTAGATCGTGTATGGGGCTTTGAATACCATAACGACAGCCGTACAGTGGATGTTCACATACGCTATATCCGTCAAAAAATTGAAAAAGACCCAGCGGTTCCGAAGTATATCATTACGGTTCGGGGAGTTGGCTATAAATTTGACTAAATGATTGTCTTGGTAAGAAAGTAAACTCGGCAATAGCCTATAGGCTTATTACCGAGTTTACTTGTTAATGCCCCCCTACACCAAATACTCTACCTTAGCTTCCGGAAAATATCTGTTCAACAGATTTTCCAGATGGGTCTTTACCTCAGACATACTTTCTTTGGGGTAGATGTATTTACCATAACCAAACTGCCCGTACTTAAACTGGCGGTACGCTTCATTCATATCTAACTGGGACTTAGGGAATATTTCTTGAATATTGTTTTTAGCCCGTCGGGTAAAGCGATGGGTGATTAGCTCAAAGGTTAGGTCTTGGCGGGATAACGGATCTAAAACCCGATCCAGTTCAGCAAAAAGCTCACTGTAGCCCTGCTGCCAACCCTCATAGATGATAATGGGTGCTACCAGAAAGCCCAGCGGATAGCCAGCCCGAGCTACTTTACTGGCTGCGGCCACTCGTTCGGTCATAGAAGGGGTATCATGTTCAAATTTAGTTATGACGTAGTCAGTATTCAAACTAAAACGGAAACGGGTACGTCCGTGGTGCTTGGCATCCAACAAGGAATCAATATCGGTAAATTTGGTTACAAAACGGAAACGGGCATGTTCCTGCTGGCCAAAGAATTCTATGGCCTGCTTTAGGGCTCCGGTATAACGTTCTACGGGAATGGGGTCAGAGGTGGCGGCTCCTTCGAAGATGGTTTCCCGGGGCAGGTGTTCTTGGATATAATCACTGGCTCGTCTGAGTATTTCATCTAGATTGACATAGATGCGAAGGTAGGGTTTTTTACCTAAATTAGTTAACAGATAGCAATATTCACATTTACCTGGACAACTGGTAACCAGGGGAAGTTGATAATGGGCCGAGGGTTTACAAGTTTGAAATTCTTTACCTTTGCGGACCCCGATAACCAAGGTTCGTTTAGCCTCAAAAAATCCTTCCTGAGGTGTTTTTCCTGGTATGCCTGTAATGCGATTATGGGAACCGGTGATTGTGACAGGAATATTCTCGGCACTGAAATAATCCCGCAAGTGTTGGCCCAGCTCATAATGTAGGGCGGCGGGTTCAATAAAAACTCTCTTAGGCACGAAAATATGTCTGATAGCTGACTTTTCTAAAACCGCTTTTGTCATAAAATTAAACCTTCCTCGTTTTTAGTCAACTTTTAGAGGTATAAGAAAAACTAAATTTCCCTCCTGTATCAAAAGCCAAGTTTTTCTAACAGTATGTCACCAAAAGAAGAGAATATGTAAGTTAGGACTTCTGACCTATTTTTACGGAATGATAACTGTTAAAGAAAATGGAAGAAAATGAAAGGTATAGACAACCTTAGCCTCTCTGGTTGGCAAATATTACTGCAGGGAGGTTTTGACTCACTATATATGGTATTCTATAATTAGTCTAGCTACAAGATGTTGTTATGACTGCGTCTATTCTGGTGTTTTAGCCCTATATCTGGGGGTGAGTTCAAATGCGTTGTCCCTTTTGTAATTTTCCGGAAAGTCGGGTCTTAGACTCCAGACCGGCCGATGATGGCAGCAGTATACGCCGCCGCAGAGAATGCAATGAATGTGGTAAAAGGTTTACCACGTACGAGCGGTTGGAGGAACGTCCATTGGTAGTAGTTAAAAAAGATGGACGTCGAGAAGTGTTTGACCGGACTAAACTAGTGGCAGGCTTTATGAAGGCCTGCGAAAAAAGACCGGTTCCGATCCAGAAAATAGAAGATACTGTGAATTATATTGAAAGGGAATTACGCAGCCAGATGGAACCGGAAGTTCCCAGCAAGGTGGTGGGGGAATTGGTGATGAACCAACTGTTGGAGTTGGATGAGGTGGCTTACATTCGTTTTGCCTCGGTATACCGGCAGTTTGGCAATATTTATAGTTTTCTTCAAGAAGTGGAGAAGCTGTTGAAGAGTAAAGAGAGATAGGGGGCCCTGTAGAGATGTTTGCAAAGATTAGAAAAAGGGACGGCCGAGAAGTATCCTTTGATGAAACGAAAATTACCGATGCTATTTTTAGGTCTGCCAAAGCGGTAGGTGGGGAAGACCGCCAGACTGCTATGGAGCTAACCTTAGAAGTCTTAAAAATGCTAAAGAAACAATATAATGGTAACATTTTTGGGGTAGAAGAAGTACAGGATATGGTAGAAAAGGTGCTAATTGAATCAGGTCATGCCCGCACCGCTAAGGCCTACATCTTGTACCGTCATCAACGGACCCGCCTACGTGATTCCAAGAGTGATTTGATGGATGCGGTGGAGGAGATTCTAGAGGAAACCAACCGGGAAAATGCCAATGTTTCCAATTCTCCTTCGGCAAAAATGTTGCAAATTGCCAGTGCTGCCAGCAAAAAATACTACCTAACTCGCTTAATCCCCGAAGAAATTTCCCAGGCCCATGCCAGAGGGGAAGTGCATATACATGATTTGGATTTTTATGGGAAAACCCTAACTTGTATTCAAATTCCCTTAGGGAGACTCCTGCAAGAAGGCTTTAATACCGGGCATGGACATATCCGTGCACCGAGACGGCCCACTTCAGCGACTGCTCTGGCAGCTATTATTCTGCAGAGTTCCCAAAACGATATGCATGGTGGCCAATCCTTTGCTTTCTTTGACCGGGACATTGCCCCCTTTGTGGAAGATGCCAGTGATCATGAAACTTACCAGGCTATGGAAGCTCTAATCTATAATTTAAACAGTATGCACAGCCGGGCTGGGGCCCAGGTGCCCTTCTCCAGTCTAAATTTGGGTACCGAAACTTCCGAAGCCGCCCGCCGGGTTACCCGTAACCTACTGCTAGCCTACGAAGCTGGTTTGGGCAGAGGGGAAAACCCCATTTTCCCGAACATTATTTTTAAATTAAAAGAGGGCATTAACTTAAATCCTGGTGACCCTAACTATGATTTATTTCAGTTAGCTATGAAGGTGTCTGCGAAACGATTAAATCCCACCTTTAGCTTTATGGATGCTTCCTTTAACAGCGAGTATGGAGATCAGGTGGGCTATATGGGCTGCCGTACCAGGGTCATGGCTAATCGCAAAGGCCCAGCCGTTACTGACGGACGCGGTAATCTATCTTTTACCACGATTAACCTGCCCAGGATAGCCATCAAGGCTGAACGGAACCTAGAGAAGTTTTATCACCTATTGGATGAAACCTTTGATTTAACCTGCCGTCAGTTATATCACCGTTATAAGGTACAGGCCAAGTTAAAAGTAAGGGATATGCCCTTTGTCATGGGGCAGGGACTGTACTTAGATTCCCAAAGCCTGCAGCCCAATGATACGATTGCAGAAGTTATTAAACATGGTACCCTCTCCCCGGGCTTTATCGGATTGGCCGAGGCATTGGTGGCTTTAACCGGCCAGCATCATGGTCAAGGTGAAGAGGCTCAGGCACTGGGACTGGAGATCGTTTCTTACCTACGCCGTAAGGCAGAGGAGGCCTCCGAGCAATATGATCTAAACTATACCTTGCTGGCTACCCCGGCGGAGAGTGTTGCCGGTCGCTTTGCCAAGATAGACCGTAAAGAATTTGGGATTATACCTGGTGTAACGGATAAGGCGTACTATACAAATTCTTTCCATGTGCCGGTGGGTTATCCCATTGATACCTTTGCCAAGATCTCATTGGAAGGCCCCTATCATAAGTACTGCAACGCCGGGCATATTAGTTATATTGAAATGGCTTCACCGCCACTGCATAATCCCCAAGCTATGGAGGCTATCATTAAACATATGAAGGCCAGTGACATGGGGTATGCCGCCATCAACTTCCCCGTGGATTATTGCATTTCTTGCAGTGTGACAGGCGTCATTAACCAGGACAGTTGCCCCCGTTGCGAATCCCAAGAAATTCGCCGGGTACGTCGCATCACCGGTTATCTTAGCACGGTGGATCGTTTTAATGATGCTAAAGTGGCAGAACTTAACGATAGGACTGTACACTCCGGGTTTGATCCCAGAGGCTAGGAGGTGACCCCTTGACCATAAAACTTCGCCTGGGCGGTATTACCGCTAACAGTGTAGTGGATGGACCAGGATTACGGACCGTGGTATTTCTACAGGGGTGCCCTCGCCATTGTCCGGGTTGCCACAATGAAGCGTTATTAAATCCGCAGGCAGGCAGAGAAGTAACCCCAGAGGAAGTTTTGGCAGAAATCAAGGCCTCTATTTCTCCCCTGACCCAAGGTGTTACCTTTAGCGGTGGTGACCCACTGCTGCAGCCGGAAGCTGTGTATGATTTGCTGGGGCAATTAAGAGCAGATTACCCGTCGTTAGATGTTTGGATGTACACCGGCTATTTGTATGAAGAAGTCAAAGACTTACCTGTTCTGCAACTGGTGGATGTATTGGTAGATGGTCCCTTTGTACAAGATAAAAAAGACCTGGAGTTGGTCTTTCGGGGGTCTGCCAATCAACGGTTGATTGATTTGGTAAGGACCCGTCAAGCTGCTAAAGTGGTGCAATGGCAGCCACCGACGTGGTAAAACTGGCATATGTATCCCTGTGCAAAAGCACGGGGATTTTTTCATAGCGGATAAGATAAAACTTTCCGATAGGCATAAAGGAAAACGAAGCTTACTTGTGCCCTTAAAGGCATAACCTAAAGGTCACAGGTAAACAAGCCAAGTTTTTCTAACTGTGACTAACATTACAGGTGTTATGTAGGGCAACTCACTTCCTGAATTATCTTTAAAGAGTAAGATTAAGACGGAAAGAGGATCCTAATGATTACCGGGAGGTGAAGGGTTGGATTTTCATGGTGCCGAGATGTATGAGATTACTTGCTGTCGGGATTGCCACAATGCCATAATAGATTTGGCTCAAATAGAAAAGGCTTGCCGAGGTCTTTTGCAGGAGCATGATTTTTCTGCCAGACAGAGGCGGCACTTGGGTGGAGTAAAAGCGAAATACCATGATATTTTTAAAATAGCTATTGCTGGCTGTCCAAACTCCTGCAGTCAGCCCCAGGTGAAGGATTTTGGCTTGCAGGGGCAGAGTGTACCGGAAGTGGGGGAAGGTTGCACGGGCTGTGGATTGTGCGTAACAGTTTGCCCGGACAACAGTATTGTGATTAATGAAGATGGCCCTCAGATAGATCGTTCATTATGCCTTAACTGTGGCCAATGCGCCCGCCGTTGTCCCACCGGAGCTATTCACACCGGACAAGGGGGCTACCGGGTGATCTGGGGAGGTAAGCTGGGTCGCCGTCCAATGCTGGCGAAAGATGTTTGTTTATTGACGGATGAACAGGGAGCAGTACGTTATTTGCAGCAGGCTATTGAGCTCTTATGCAAAGAAGGGCAGCCTGGTGAAAGATTTGGTGCTTTATTGGAAAGAATGAAGCAAAAAAATGAGAAAAAAACCTCGACACATGTCTAATTATGCCATATAATTGACAAGTGTGTGATATTAAATTACACATCCCGCCTTTTTAATCACTCGGCATTTTGCCGAGTCTTTTTTCTTTTATAGGGCTAAGGAAGCAGTAAGCTATAAGCAAAGAGGAAATTCACAAATACCTGTAAAAAAACTTGGTTTTTGCCAAGTTTTTTTATACTTTTCGGCAATGGGAATTTTATACTTTCGGAAAGCGTAAAAAGGGTTGCATAATGAATGCTATAAACATATAATTGTCTTGACAATAGTATACATAGAGGAGATAGAAGATGATATTTCAGCTTGATAATAGTCTCGGCTTTATTTTAAGTCGAACAAGCACACGCATGAAGAATCATTTACTACACAGTTTCAAAGCTCACGATGTAACTCCCGAGCAGTGGGCAGTCTTAAATCGTTTATGGGATAGAGAAGAAGTCTCTCCAAAAGAGTTGGCAGAACTGACCTCTAAGGATCAACCCACAACAGTAAGAATTCTCACAAAGCTCGAAAAGAAAGGATTTATTACAAGAAAAGTGAATCCAGATGATAACAGAGCTTTTCTAATTTCCCTGACAAATGAGGGACGGGAATTAAAAGATAAACTTATTCCTTTAGCATTGGAAATTCTTGATAAGGCTTTAAAAGATATTGATAAAAAACAAGTGGAGGAGGCTATAGTTACTCTTAACAAAATATATGCAAACCTGGAGCGATGATTTTTATCCTAAATAATTGCTATGACAACTAAGGAGTTAGGGAGTCGTGGTTGTAAGAAGTGTTTAAGCAGCTTGATTATAGCCCAAGTAAAAAAACCAAATTATCAACTAGGAGATGATAGAGATGAGAGGTAAAATTGCTGAATCCATTAACTTAAAGTATTCCCCGGTAGCCATTGTTTTTACAGATGAAAAGCCCGAAGGAGCACTGCAATTCAAGGAAGGTCGTTGGGGTTGTGTAATTGCCATGTTGGCAGGTGCAGCAAAGGGAAAGACGGTAGTATTTGACCGGAAAACCTACGGCTGTATTGGCGGCGGTGCTGGGCTGGGCTTTGGCAATACCTATGTCAATTTTCCCGGTGGCATAGAAAACTTCTTATCAACTGGTAATCCTGAATTTTGTCAAACCGAATTTGGCCAAGCTGTTGTGAGGAACATGCCCGCAATTAGCCACGGGGAGGCTTATAAAAAGACTCCTGAATTCGCTAAATCCTTTACGGATGCCCTCCCTTATTACGATGTTCCTACGGAGTACGTGGTATTTAAACCACTTGAACAAGTTTTACCTACTGAAAAACCAGAAGTCGTTGTTTTCCTGGCTACACCTGATCAACTGTCCGCTCTTGTAGTTCTGGCAAATTATAACCGGCATGGTGGCGATAATGTAATTTCTCCCTTTGGGGCTGGATGTCACAGTATTTGTATTATACCGCTCAATGAAGGGAAATCTGAAAATCCACGCGGTGTGATTGGTCTTTTTGATATTTCGGCTCGTAATAAGGTCGACAAAGATATTCTTTCCTTTAGTGTACCGTATAAAATGTTTCTCGAGATGGAAGAACATGTGGAAGAATCTTTTCTAACGCAAGACGTATGGCTAAAAGTAAAGGAAAGAAATAACTAGTAGAATTGACCAGGGGTTTTGATACGATTCAAAAATGTCTTTGAGAATGGAGGGACTTAATGGAACTCTTAACGATTCTAAAACAACTAAGCCAGGAAAAACCCCAGGTTGCCGGGGCCATTCAGGGCTTACGGCAGGCTGTCCTGGCTGAGTGCACGTTGGATGCAAAGACAGCTAATTTAGTGGCTATCGGAATTGCCGCCGCCATTCGAAACCAAGAGGCACTAACAGGCCATATTCAATTGGCGAAAGAGGCTGGAGCAACCCAAGATGAAGTGGTGGGAGCTATTCTTCTGGCACTTCCGTCCACCGGCGTACCCAGTACCCTAACTGCCTTACCCCAGGCTTGGCAGGAGTTTGAGAGATAAGAAATATCCCATAGCTGTCGAAGGAGAGTGACGCAAAAAAGTGATTTTGCGTCACTCTCCCTTTTGCAACACAATCCCTATCCTCGTGTTTCATTTCCTAGGCAGTCGACTATGTTTTTATTTCTCCTGAAAAGAGAAAAGAGGCAGAGAAGTGGATTGAAACAAACATAAATACACTTACAAAAATCTGAGGATATTTGTGCCTTTAGCGGAGCGAAAGGAATGGTAATAACAATGAAAAGGTTGGAAAAGACCGCACTATTGCTTTCGTTAATGAAAAGCTTAAAGTGCAGAGGAAGCTGGTGTGGTGAAACTCATACTCAGAAAGCAACTTTTTTTCTCCAGGAACTTTTACACGTTCCTTTGGGTTATAACTTTATTTTATATAAACATGGGCCGTATTCCTTCGACCTAAATGAAGAACTTACTGCAATGAGGGCTGATGGCATGATACATTTAGTTCCTCAGCCCTATCCATATGGGCCAACATTAAATGCTAATGATATGCCAATTATGCATCAGTATGACTATAAAACTGATAAATATAAGGGACAAATAGAATTTGTTGCTGATAAATTAGGTGGCAAGGGAGTTGCCGAACTTGAAAGGTTAGCTACTGCGCTTTACGTAACGAATGAAGACAATTCTCGTGTAGATGCACTAGCGAGGGCAAAAAAAGTAAATGAGTTAAAGCCTCATGTTTCGATTGACCTAGCATTAAAAGCAGTTAATGAAGTTGACCAAATTAGCAGACAGTTAATTTAATTTTAAGAAACACGAGGACAGGGATGTTGTTTCGGAAACACAATCCCTGTCCTCGTGTTTTTATGTCATTGTTCTTTACAAAGGAATTTTCGTAACCACTCTTGAACTCTACTGCAAAGGAGTTGGTGCAATGTCTGATCAAAGAGAACTACTAGAACAAATAGAATATCTTAGGGCAGAGGTGAAGCAACTCACCGCTAGGGTTGCTGCTTTAGAGGCAGAAGAGGTAGAGAAGATTAGCACCCCCAAAACCCTTTCAACAGAATTAGTCTGGAGTGATAAAACCGAAGCGAAGCGGCAAGGAGCCTCGCCATTTAAAAAAATAACACTAAACAAAGAAGGCCTGGAGCATGCCATTGGAGGAAGATTATTAAACAGAGTAGGGATTGTGGTTTTATTGTTTGCTATGGCCTACTTTTTAAAATATTCCTTCGATAACCAGTGGATTGGTGAGTTAGGCCGGGTGGTTATTGGTTACATCGGGGGACTGGGACTGTTATTGGCTGGTGATATTGCCATGAGACGCCAATACCGTTATTTTTCTCAGGGATTTACCGGTGGTGGCATTGGCATTATTTATTTAACTACCTTTGCTGCGGCAAACTTTTATCACCTCATTGATTCCGGCGTTGCCTTTGGCCTGCTGGTGCTTACCGCCTTGGCCGGTGGGCTCCTTGCTGTTCGGCAGCAAGCTTTTGGGGTAGCGATCCTGGCCACGGTGGGTGGTTTTTTAACCCCCTTCTTGATTGGCAGTAAAGAGGCCAACCCCGTCGCATTGTTGGGCTATGTGACCGTGTTAGACCTGGCTGTCCTTTATTTAGCCTATTTCAAACAATGGCGCAGCTTGAAGCTTTTGGCCTTCGTGGGTACGGTGCTGGTTTACATTGTCAGTGCAAATACTAGCTATCAACCTGAGATGACAGCCTTGTGGATTAGCCAGGGGTTTCTGACCGTCTATTTTATTATTTTTGGCACCCTGGTTTTCTTACACAATATCAAACATCGTCAACCCACCGGAGGGTGGGATATTGTCTTACTGGTGCTTAATGCCGCCTTTTATTTTGGGGCTAGTGCAGCTAACTTAGACAGTCATTATGCTGACTGGTTAGGCTTATTTGCAGTGCTGCTGGCAGCTCTTTATTTATTGGTGGCTCTTACGTTGCAAAAAAGAAAGCACGGGGATGAATTGCTGTTGCTTGCCCTACTGGGCACTGGCTTGGCTTTTGTGACGTTGGCTATTCCGCTGCAGCTAGAAAAGGAAGAGGTTATTGCTGCCGCTTGGTTGGTGGAGGCGATAATACTAATCTATAGTGGTATGCGAGCGAAAAACGTCTGGGTGTGTCGTGTGGGTATTATCCTGCTGGGATTTGTAGCCCTTAGCCTACATCTGGATGGAACCCCCTATTTTCAAGAAACCCCGCTACCACTTATCAATACCTACTCTTTGGCAGCCAATTTATCGGTGGTGGGTTTCTTTCTAGTGGCCTATTTGTTTTATTACGAGCCAGATCTGGCAGAGGATGAAAGGAAGAAGGTATGGCCCGCTGCAGTTATCGGCACCCTGTTGGCCCTTAAGCAAATTACGTGGGAAGTGGAAAACGCCATACACTATTTTAAACTAGCTTATTCCATAGACTTTTCTGTATCCCTGGCCTGGGTGGCTTTGGCGGTGTTCCTGATGGCGCTGGGAATGACCAGAAACCTCAAGGGTTTGCGTTTCCTGGCTTTGGCTTTGTTCTGCCTAACGACCCTAAAAGTCATGCTGCACGATCTAAGTGATTTGGCCATGCTTTTCCGGGTACTAATTCTGTTTATTGTGGGAGCTATTCTAGTTACCGTTTCTTTTGTTTATCAACGTCGGGACAAGGGGGATGAGTCATGAGGCATGTCCAACTGTTAACGTTAGTTTTCGTGCTACTACTGGCACTGCCTGCCTTTGCAGATTTTCAGGTGGAGCAGTGGCAGTTTAATAAGCCACTGTCTGCCTCAAGGGAAGGCTTAACCCTCACTCAATTGGACAAGGAAATACTAAAACACACCCGGCAAGATTTGGCTGATATCCGTATTGTGAGCGAACAGGGGCGGGAGTTACCCTACCAAATAGTGCCGTTTACCGGGGGTGAAATTCATGGTTTAGGAACCTATGTTCTGGAAAATGTGGGAATTATTAATCATGTTACCGGGAAGGACTTTACTTCTTTAACCTTTAACCTGTTAGAACCTACCGTAACTAATTGTATTGTTCTGGATATAGACTCGGAGGATGATTACCTCAGAGAAGTAATCATTGAAGGAAGTGCGGATAATAAAAACTGGAGCCTGATCAAGAAGGATAAAATCTTCTCGGTGGGGTCTGCTATTAAAGATACCGAATTGCTTTATCCCACGGTAGATTTTCGCCTGGTCCGGGTCACCATTCAGGGCAAAGATGAGAAGCCGCTGGTTGTCAACGAAGCATCAATCAACTATATCCCCGTGGCGGATCAGGATCTTACCTCTTTACCGGCTACTTTGTTAAAGACCGAACAGGCAGCAAAGCACACCATTGTTGATCTCGATTTGGCAGTTAAGGGCTATAATCTAGATCACCTGGAACTGCAAATCGAAGGGAGAAACTATCAGCGACAAGTGGAGGCCTTCCATAGTTTTAATGGCAGCGATTGGATTGGTTTAGGTTCCAGTAGTATTTATCAGCATCAATGGTCGGAACACCAAGTGACCCACACCGCGGTAGCCCTCAAACAAAACTGTGGTAGGTATCTAAGACTGATTATTCACAACCAGGATAGTCCACCACTAATGATCAAAGGAGTAGCAGTCTGGGGGCAAGCGCCTAAACTGCTGGTGGATTTACCAGCAGGTAAGCACCGGATTTGGTACGGCAACCCGGAAGCGAAAATGGTCAATTATGATGTGCAGCAATTTTCCCACTTGGTACAGAAACAAGATTTGCCTGTCATTGCACCGGAAGAACAGCAGGTTAACGAAAATTACAAGCCGCAAGAAAAGCCCTGGACTGAACGAAATCGCTGGCTGTTGAATGCAGCCATTATTTCGGTAGCGCTGTTGTTAGGGCTAATCATTATCAACAATATGAAGAATAAGAGATAAAAACAGAGCCGGTTGTTGAATGAAACAGCCGGCTCTGCTTTTTCTAATGCTTTGGCAGATTGGAAGACAAGCCTAGTCCTGCCCGTTTTTTCTCAATATGTTCCAGATAAATATCCGCAGCCTTCTCGGCATCCAGCTCGATCATTACTTTGCCAAGACCCAGGGTTTCCGTGGTTTCGGTCAGGGTTTTAACTACCACTTCACTACCGGTTACTGAGGGTACCGGGGCAACGTGAACCAACCAACCCATGGCCACAGCGGTGCAAGCATCGGCAACCGCCTTTTGTTCTAAGTATTCCGGTGCACCGATGACCAGCGGCAGGGCGTTGGTATCCACATCTAAAGCATCGGCCAGTTCCATCGCCGTTTGGGTCATTTTACCCACATCCACACAAGCCCCGTAGGACAGAACCGGTGGAATGCCTAGAGATTGGCAAACCTGCTGCAAGCCGGAGCCTGCTTCCTTGGCAGCCTCGGGTTTGCATAAGCCGGTATATTCGTAAACGGCAGAAACACAGCCACCGGACAAAATTAAAACATCTCGCTCAATCAGGGCTTTAGCCAACTTAAAGGCGTTGCTGCCGCCCTGACCATAACGGGCGGTGGTGCAGCCCACCATGGTGGCAATACCGCGAATATTACCA
>CAMKDG010000014.1 GCA_946411205.1 uncultured Desulfotomaculum sp. | reverse complement strand
AAACAAAACTGCAGTGGAAAAAGAATCCCGTAAAGAGATGGAGAAATTGCAGCGACTGAGGGCTATTTCCCTCACCGAACCATTGGCGGAGAAAACCAGACCGAAAAATTTTAGTGAGATTATTGGCCAGGAGGAAGGTCTTAAATCCCTACGGGCTGCTCTCTGCGGTCCCAATCCGCAGCACGTCATCGTCTATGGACCGCCTGGGGTGGGAAAAACCGCTGCTGCCCGCCTAGTCTTGGAAGAAGCCAAGAAATCACCGAACTCTCCCTTTAAGGAGGGGGCTAAGTTCACGGAGTTAGATGCTACCACTGCCCGCTTTGATGAAAGGGGCATTGCTGACCCGCTCATTGGCTCGGTACATGATCCCATTTATCAGGGGGCCGGTGCCATGGGCATGGCCGGGATTCCCCAGCCAAAGCTCGGTGCTGTTACTAAAGCCCACGGTGGCATGTTATTTATTGATGAAATTGGTGAACTTCACCCGATTCAGATGAATAAGCTGTTAAAGGTATTGGAGGATCGTAAGGTTTTTTTAGAAAGCTCCTATTACAGCTCAGAAGATGGTAATATTCCCACCCATATTCACGATATTTTCCAGAATGGCTTACCGGCGGATTTCCGTATGGTGGGGGCTACCACTCGTACCCCGGATCAAATACCACCGGCCATCCGTTCCCGTTGTCTGGAAATTTATTTCCGCCCGTTACTACCGGATGAAATAGAAAAGATTGCTGCCAATGCTGCCCAAAAGATCAATTTTCCGATGGAAGAGACTGCTTTGGCGGTGATCAAGCGCTATGCCACGAACGGTCGTGAGGCCGTCAATATTATTCAGATTGCCGGTGGCATTGCCCTCACCGAGGGGCGCAAAGAAATTCTCGCCAGGGACATCGAATGGGTCATTCATAGTGGCCAATATACCCCCAGACCGGAACGCAAGATTAATTCTCTGCCTCAGGTGGGAGTGGTCAACGGTTTGGCGGTGTACGGACCGAATATGGGAACTCTCTCAGAAGTGGAAGCTACTGTGATGTCTGCTACTCCAGGTGCCGGAAAAATCACAGTCACTGGGGTGGTAGAAGAGGAGGAAATTGGCAGCAGTAGCAAAAAGGTACGACGCAAAAGTATGGCCCGCAGTTCTGTAGAAAATGTCGTTACGGTACTGCGTCGGGTTATGGATGTGGATGCCCGTGATTATGATATTCACGTTAATTTCCTTGGCAGTGGTTTGGTAGATGGCCCATCAGCAGGTGTCACCATTGCTACCGCCATTTACTCTGCGATTAAGGGTATCGCGGTGGATAACACCGTAGCTATGACCGGCGAAATCTCCATCCGAGGTTTGGTCAAACCCGTGGGTGGGGTGGTAACCAAAGTGGAGGCAGCACGGCAGGCGGGGGTAAAGAAAGTCTTTATTCCCCAGGAAAACTATCAGGAAATGTTTAAAGACATGGAAGGTATCACTGTGGTACCAGTGGAATCGCTAAACGATGTTATTAAAGAGGCCTTGGTTTATGAACCTGAAAAAGAGGTTCAATGGGAAACGGTTCCTGCCACACTGGAAATACCGGCTGCTGCCTTTTTGGCAAATCAGAAAGTATAAAAACGTCTAATTTGCATTAGGGTCAAAGTAAGCTACGTTTTTCTACTCTCAAAAACTTTGCCAAATCTTGATAATGTAAATAATATATGTGAATTATGAAGATTCCTGTCAGGGTTTTTATCCAAAGGATGTCTCTAAAGCTTTAACAACCCAGCTCTTGCTGGGTTTTTTCTATTCCTGGGAATTATTGTTGTGGCCGTGGTTTAACCTTTTATGATATTATTACTGTATTCTGATTAACCAGTCAATCAACATATGATATAGGTAGATACGAGGAGGTGCGCCAGTGAATTCCGAAATAAAAACTCTACCCCTACTTCCACTGAGGGGCATTTTGGTTTTTCCTTATATGGTGATTCACCTGGATGTAGGCAGGGAGAAGTCCGTGCAGGCCATTGAAGAAGCAATGGTAAACGACAGAATGATCTTCCTGGCAACCCAAAAGGAAGCTCAGACAGATGAACCTACCGTGGAGGATATTTTTCAGGTTGGTACCGTAGCAGAAGTGAAACAGCTTTTGAAACTTCCTGGTGGTACTATTCGAGTTTTAGTAGAAGGCATAGCCAGGGCCAAAATTAACAAATACGTGGATTTAGAGCCCTATTTCAAGGTGGAGATTGAACAATTTTCCGAGGAGTTCGAGAAAAACGCTGAAATTGAAGCCCTTATGCGTAGCTTGGTTTACCAGTTTGAGCAATATGTCAAACTCTCCAAGCGTATTCCCCCGGAAACGGTGGTTTCTGTAGTAAATCTGGAAGAACCGGGTCGTTTGGCGGATATTATTGCCTCTCACCTAACCCTGCGTATTGAGGATAAGCAAAGACTGCTGGAAGCTATAGATATCGTGGAACGTCTGGAAAAGCTCTGCGGTATTGTGGCCAAAGAATTAGAAATTGTGGAATTGGAGCGTAAAATCAGCATTCGGGTTCGCAAGCAAATGGAAAAAACCCAAAAGGAATACTACTTGCGAGAGCAGATGAAAGCCATCCAAAAGGAATTGGGTGAAAAGGATGAGCGGGTTGCCGAATGCGAAGAATTAAGAGAAAAGATTGCCAAGGCTAAACTACCAAAGGAGGCAGAAGAAAAGTCTCTGAAAGAGGTAGACCGTCTGGAAAAAATGCCACCAATGGCGGCTGAGGCCGCTGTAGTACGCAACTACTTAGATTGGATGCTGGCGTTGCCTTGGAGCAAGAGCACCCGGGATCGCTTGGATATTAATGGTGCTGAAGCGGTCTTAGAAGCCGATCACTATGGCTTAAAGGATCCTAAGGAAAGAATCATTGAGTACCTAGCTATCCGTAAGTTAGCCAAAAAGATGAAAGGCCCCATCCTCTGTTTGGTGGGACCTCCGGGTGTGGGCAAAACCTCCTTGGGGCGTTCCATTGCCCGAGCTTTGGATCGTAAGTTTATCCGTATCTCATTGGGAGGCGTGCGGGACGAAGCAGAAATTCGCGGCCACCGTCGGACCTATGTGGGGGCTATGCCCGGACGGGTAATTCAGGGAATGCGTACGGCCGGTTCTAAGAATCCGGTCTTCCTGTTGGATGAGATCGATAAAATGGCCAGTGATTTTCGGGGGGATCCGTCCTCTGCCTTGTTAGAAGTTCTAGACCCTGAACAAAACAACACCTTTAGTGATCACTACATTGAGACGCCCTTTGATTTATCCAATGTAATGTTTATCACGACTGCTAATAATATGTGGTCCATTCCCCGTCCTCTGCTGGATCGGATGGAAGTAATTCAAATTTCTGGGTATACTGAAGAAGAGAAACTACAGATTGCCAAGCGTCATCTGATGCCCAAGCAAATTAAAGATCATGGATTGACTGAAGAAATGATTTCTGTTTCTGACAACACTGTTCTCAAGGTAATCCGTGAGTATACCCGGGAATCCGGGGTGCGGAACCTGGAACGTAAAATTGCAGCCCTTTGCCGCAAAACTGCTAAGAAAATTGTAGCAGGGGAAACGGAAAAGGTGAAGATTACTGCTCAAAATCTAGAGCAATTTCTGGGTATCCCCCGCTACCGTTACGGGGTGGCCGAGCAAAACGATGAAGTGGGTACCGTTACGGGTATGGCCTGGACCGAAGTTGGAGGCGATACCTTGGTAATTGAAGTAACCACCTACAAGGGCACCGGCCGGATGACTCTTACCGGTAAACTGGGTGATGTCATGAAGGAATCTGCCCAGGCAGGCTACAGTTACGTGCGTAGTCGCGCCCTGGATTTGGGTATCAATCAAGAACTGTTTGAAAAATGGGATATGCACATTCATATTCCCGAAGGGGCCATTCCTAAAGACGGTCCTTCCGCAGGCATTACGATGGCTACGGCTATGGCTTCAGTCTTGACCTGCCGCAAAGTACGCCACGATGTGGCCATGACCGGGGAAATCACGCTGCGGGGTCGTGTTTTGCCGGTGGGTGGCATTAAAGAAAAGGTTATGGCTGCTCATAGAGCGGGTATTAAGGTGATCATCTTACCGCGAGATAATAAAAAGGATCTGGAAGATATTCCGGCCAACATCAAAAAGCATCTGGATTTCAATCTGGTAGAACACTTAGATGAAGTATTGGAGATTGCCCTGCTGGAGAAGGATGTGGTGGACACTCCAGTGGTGGAACCCAAAGCAGAGATGCTGGATAATCCCCAATTTACTCCGGTAGACCACCAGGAGATTCAGCAAGGAGGAACCCAGTTACCATCGTGAAAATAGTTTCCGCCGAATTTGTAACCAGTGCAGTAAACCCCGGGGGATATCCCCCGGGGAATTTGCCTGAGGTGGCCTTTGTGGGTCGCTCTAACGTAGGGAAGTCCTCCCTTATCAATAAGCTGGTGAATCGCAGGGGATTGGCCCGTACCAGTAAAACCCCGGGTCGTACGCAGCTAATCAACTTTTTTACGATTAATGACACCTTCCTCCTGGTGGACTTACCGGGCTACGGCTTTGCCCGGGTACCGGGGGAGGTAAAAGATAAGTGGGGTAAGATGATTGAGGGCTATTTGAAGAACAGGGAACCCTTAAAAGGGGTTGTTCTTCTCTTAGATTGCCGGCATACTCCCACCGCTCAGGATATACAGATGTACCAATGGCTGGTGCATTACGGAATTTCCGCCGTGGTGGTTGCCACCAAAATTGACAAACTCTCCAACAACCAATGGGCCAAGCAGCAATCCGTCATTAGAAAAACGTTATCCTTGGCCCCAGAGCACAGATTAATCCCTTTTTCGGCGGAAACCGGACGGGGAAAAGAGGATGTGCTGGCAATATTGCAGGAGTGGGTACATAGTAAAGAAGCATAAACAAGAAGTATCAGTAAGGGCGTGGTGCATTTTTGCATCACGCTTTTTTTGCCAAGAATTAATAAAATACCAATTTTGTGGGAACCTAAGAACATGTCATAATACGGAGCATCGACCATGTTGTTTACGCGATTACTAAAGAAACTATTACCCTCAGCCCAGAAGAAACCGTCAGTTGGGGGGCACCGACAAAAGCAACCGGTTAGTGCTAACCTGGATAAGGTACTGGAACAACTTAAGCAATGTTTTGGCAATACCTCCGACCTTGTTTTGCGTAAGGTTGTTGCCGGCGGAGGGACCAAACCTGCCCTGGTGGTCTATCTTGATAACATGGCCGATACAGCGGTACTCAACGAGGGGATTATTGCTAAGCTTCAGGAAGCCCCTCAGGAACTGGTGCAGGATGTTAGGGTGTTGTCCCAGACAGTAATTGCTGTGGCTAAAATTTCAATTACCTCGGATTTTAACAAAATCATTCATGATATTTCCTATGGTAACACGGCGATCTTTTTAGCGGGGTCTGACCGAGCCATTATTGCTGGCACCGTAGGTTGGAAAACCAGAGCTATCGAAAGATCTAATACGCAAGTGAATATAGAAGGTCCACAGGATGCCTTTGTCGAGAATATAGCGGATAATTTGACCTTAGTCAGAAGACGCATTCGTGACAATAATTTACGCTTTGAGAATATGACTGTGGGGGCTAGGGAGCGAGCTCGGGTGGTGGTAGGCCATATTGAGGGCTTAGCAGATCCCGGAATTTTAGCGGAAGTAAAGAGGAGAATTAATACCGTTGAAATTGACGGTATGTTCTCCCCCGAATATCTACAAGAGTACATCAAGGACAATAAATGGACACCCTTTTCAACCATTATGAAAAGTGAAAGACCGGAGAAAATTGTAGCTTGCCTTTTGGAGGGACGGATCGCTGTTTTTATTGATAACTATCCCTTTGTATCGGTGATGCCGGTATCCTTTGCGATGTCTTTACAAGCGGGGGATGATTATTATCAGAGTTTTTATTATGGTACCTTTCTTCGTTTCATTCGTTATTTTGCTGTACTGGTTACGCTACTATTACCATCCTTCTATATTGCACTCATTACCCATCACTGGGAGATGATGCCGACCATTCTGGCCCTAAGCATCCTGGCGGGTCGAGAAGGGATTACCTTTCCGCCCTTAATTGAGGCTTTGGCCATGGAGTTTACCTTTGAAATCTTGCGGGAGGCGGGTATTCGATTGCCTAAAGCGGTGGGCCAGGCGGTCAGTATCGTAGGAGCCTTGGTGATTGGCCAGTCGGCGGTACAGGCAGGTTTGGTTTCACCCAGTATTGTTATCGTTGTGGCTTTTACGGGTATTGCTTCCTTTGCCATTCCTGATTACCATGCCTCCATTCCTATGCGTTTGCTGCGGTTTCCTTTAATTATTGCCGCCGGTCTGCTGGGAATTCCTGGACTAGTGGGAGGATTATTAATGATCTGGGGTCATATGGTGTCCCTTACTTCCTTTGGGGTACCCTACATGACACCCTTTATGCCCCTGCAGGTGAAAGATTTGAAGGATACAATTTTTCGTTTCCCACGCTGGGCTATGATCAATCGGCCCCAAGGTGTTCCTGATATGGACCCCGACCGGACCGGGGATATTGAACTAAGACCAGGAGGGAACCCTTTGGAATGATGAGAAACTTTTTGGTTGGTATGCTGCTGATAAGTTTGCTATTTTGTGCAGGTTGTGTAGAGCACCGGGACATCAGTGACCTGAACATGGTTTTAGGGGCGATGATCGACTATGATCCTGAGCTGGCAAAATACATTGTCTATGTTCAGGTGGCAGCTCCGGGCGCCTTTAGTAAAGATGGAGGAACCCGGGGAAAAACCTCCTTTATGTTATTTCAGGGGGAGGGTAAGACTTTTTTTCAGGCTATTCGGGATGCCGCTAAAGACAGTGGCAAGAGACTATTTTGGGGCCATTGTTATGTTTATGTAATTACCGAGCGACTGGCTCAGCAGGGTTTTTTTGGTGTACTGGATTTTCTCTGTCGGGATTATGAAATCAGGGAAACTGCCTACCTTATGGTCACGGATAAAAAACCGGATCAGTTTGTAACATTAGAAAGTCAAGCAGAAAATGTACCGCTGATCAATCTTAAGGAACTGCTAGATTTGGGAATAAAAAGACATGGCACTACCTTTCCCATGAAATTATCCGATGTTTTCCGTGATTATCTAGCAGAGGATAGTAATTACGTGATACCATTGGTAGGCATCGAAAAATCGCATCTTAAAACCAAGTCGCCAGCGGTCACGGATGAGCTCCATGCTAACCGGGCAGTGGTTGTTAAAAAAGACAAAATGATTGGTGTTCTAGGTTCTGAGGAGACCAGAGGCTATCTGTGGATAAGGCGTAAAGAAACCCATGGCATTGTTGTAGCTGAGCCTGAGGGAAAACCGATGTCACTGGAGGAAATTGGTCACAAGGCGAAAATTACCCCCCAGGTAAACCAGGGGGAAATCTCTTTTTTAATCGAACTGAAGTCTGAACTGAACTATGGGGAGATTGACCTACAGGCCAATGTTCAAGACGAGAAATTTGTTCGAGCCACAGAAGAGGCAGCGAGTCGTGTGTTAGCTCAGGAAATTGAAAAAAGTATTCAAAAATCTCAAGATATGAAAGCAGATTTTTTCAATTTGGGTAGGGAACTGCAGTTGGCTTATCCAGATACTTGGCAAGCTGTACGAGAAGAATGGTCGGAGAAAGTTTTTCCAGACGTAGCCATTAAGGTGTCGGTAAAGGCCCAAATATTACGTACAGGGCTGTTAACTGCCAACCATTTAGGGGGGATGAAAAATGAGCAAGGAAGATAGAATTAGTCCTAAACAAATGGTCTTTCTCTTTCTTACTTGTATTTTAGCGACGGTGGATATATTTTTACCGGCGCAGGTGGCGCAAATTGCCGGGCGAGATGCTTGGATATGTGCTTTGGCGGCACCGGTGCTGGGTTATTTTATTTACCGTATTCTTTTGCTGTTGTCTTTGTTATTTCCACAGCAATCCCTGGCAGTTTTCAATAGGAAACTTTTGGGAAAATACCTAGGGGGAATACTGACCCTGCTTTATATTACCAGTTTTATTTTACTTTGTGTCTTCATGGTGGTCCAGTTTTCAATTATTATGGGCTCAGCCTTTAAGCCGGAGAGTCCACCTTATATCTGGCACCTGGTGATACTTATTCCGGCTATGTATGTAACTTCTTTGGGTATTTCAGTACCAGCCCGGATGAATGAAGTATTATTTCCCCTTGGTGTATTCCTGTTGTTTGCTGTTGTTGCTTTAAATATTTTTGAAATTGATTTTAGAGAATACCTACCGGTTTTTGAACAGGGTTACTTGCCTGCCCTGAAGGGGACCGTGTTAACTGCTTCTAAGTTGAGCTATGCCATACTGATTTTGGCTCTGATGCCCTATGTCAATAAACAGGAGAAGTTAGTAGCACTGGGGTTACCGGGTTTTTTCGTCATTGGCTTAGCTCTGTTGGCTGGTACCAGTGCCGTTGCCTTGTTTGGCCCAAAACTGACAGCCATTACACTGCTTCCTGCATTGGCAATAATTCGAAATATAGACATTGGCTTTCTTAGTCGTCTAGACGCCTTTATGATTGGTATTTGGTACAGTGGTCTGTTTATTTTCACTTGTGCCTATAGTTTTGGGGCGGCTTCTCTGACCAGAGATTTATTCGGTTTTAAAAATTACCGGCCGGTGCTATGGTTCTATGGCATAGTAATCCTTATTCTGGCCAATGTAAAGCTGCTGGATGTTCCTTATATTAGGATGCTGGTGGGTATTCCCCTGACGATCCTCCTTTTAATTCTCAGCTTAGGGATTCCTTTATTGCTATACCTAGTGGCCAAAATACAGGGTTATCCGAAAGGACAGCCAAAGGCCGGAGAGGCTTAATTCTCCGGCTTTTATTGATATCGCTTGATGTTGGGAATGGTTAGCTTCAAGCTACTATTACTTTTTAGGAGGTAAGATACTCCACTTACTCCAATCTACTTTGTCTCTAATCAGCTCAAAAAAAGTTCCGGCGTTCTGGAAAACAGGTATATTTGTATTATAAATCAATTGCTTAAGCCCGGGCATGGTCATGCCGGCAACAAGGTGGTCATAATCTTGATTGTCCATGGTATTTAGAATTTCCCGCAGGCGTACTGAATGACGCATCTCCAGATCCAACTTTTTAACCAGTTTAGAAAAAGGAATGTTATTGGCCAAAGCCCGGCCGGCCAATATTCCGCTGCGTAGGGAAGATACCGAGCCAAATCCCAGAAAGGACTCCATAAAGCCCCCGGCAATCCCCACCAGTAGAAGGTTGCCCACTTGATGCGGGTAAACGGTACCGGAAATGTGGCTTAGCAAGTAGTTTTCTACCACTTGATAAGTAAGGTTTTCTCTTTTTAAAAAGGTTATCCAATGTCTTTCCATTTCTTCTATAGAGGCATTGGCATGGATAACGGTAAGACTAGCTTGGTTTTTACTAAAAGGTGCTAAATAGGCATAGGCACCGAGAGCGTAATCGGTGTTCACCCACATGACGAGTTCATGGGGGTTAAAATCTCCCAGTACAATAGCCCCGCGAACCATGGTGGTAAAGATATTTTTCCAAATCCCCAGGCTGGCCGCCACATCTCTGCTGCCATTGGCGACCACGACATAATCATACTCTTGGGCTAATTCAGAATAGTTGGCCCGGCAATTAAAATTAATAGGGCTTTTAATACTATTAAACAGCTGAGTTTCCAAAGATAATTCTCCCTGACCCCGTTCGAAGAAGTAACCAAAATGTTTGGATTTGACCACCCTGGTTACCTGATTTGAATGCATGGTGGTGGTGTACCATTTAGCCAGAGGTTTTAAATCTAAATTATATTCATTTTTTAGCCACTTTAATTGATCGGGTACTGGCCGGTTCATTAATTGCATTAAACCTGCCACATGGGAAAAGAGCTCCCCGGAGCGGGAACGCTCTTCAAAAATATCAGGGTAGATACCATGCCTTTCTAATTCGTAGGCACAGGCCAGTCCTGAAATACCAGCCCCGATAATGGCAACCCGCAAGAAAGCACCCCCTTTTGCCCGTAAGCCATAAGCCATAGGTCTTGTTCGTAAAATCCAAGGTTGTTTCTAACAAAATCTATGCGTTAGTATCAACCCTAGATATTTGTTTAAAAGAATCTACTAAGGTAGCAAAAGCCGATGGCTTACAGCTAAGGCCAAAATCATTCAAAAGCTGACGGCCAATATTATTTTGCCCCGAAGTCAACCTGTTATGATATGTTTGGGGCACTTCTATTTAAAATCCAAGCTCTTTACTCTTTCCCACCAGTTTTTTTCCTTTGGTTGTTGATCCGGTGGAATGTATTCTACGGTTTGAACAGCTTTTTTAGCGTATTTATTCTGTACCCCATCCCTATAAGACACCGGATTGGTCAGCTCACCGGCTTTCTTAACATAATTTTGTAAATTTTGATAGTCTTGCTCATGAATAAGGGGTGTTTTATCCCATAGACCTATTTTTTTATATTTTTCTATTATAGTAACGAGGGTTTGTTCAGACAAATCTGGGAAATAGGGTGCGGTTACCCGAGCGGCTTCGGCTGAGCTATGATAATCCAGCCACAACAGAGCTTTACAAAGACCATTTACCAGTTTTTGGGACCGTTGGCTATGTTCTTTTAGGTATTCTGCAGGAGCCAGGAAAACCAAGGAAGGAATGGGTTCTACCACGGAACCCAAGGGAACCGCAATTTTACCTGCTCCCTGCTGCTCCGTTAAAGTGGCCAAAGGCTCGGACATTTGTACATAATGTCCTACTCCGGACTGAAAGGCTCCTTGTTTTAATTTTTCCGGTAAATTTTGAATAATAATAACCTGGTGTTGCAAAGTCAATTTCTTCTGCCGCAAGGCTTCCTCAAGAATAATGTTAGATTGACTATCGGGGGCATCTCCTAGAATACTTTTTCTTTTCATCTTGTCCCAGGAAAAGACTTCGGCCTCCGGACGGCTTAAAAGAAAGGTACCGTCCCGCTGGGCTAAACTTGCAAAACCCACCAACTTTGCTCCGGTTCCCAGGGGGCTAGTAAAAAGGAAACGATTCAAATCCCCCAGCAGCACATCACCTTGGGTGGTCAGTTTAAGATTCTCTGCATCGGTCTCCGGTAGAGTAGAGGAAGTAACCTCTAGTTTTTGTTCTTGGTAAAAACCCTGAGCCAGAGCAATATAGTGGGGGAGGGCCAGTAAAGAAGGTGCCGTCTCCACCACTCTAATGCGGTCTGACTTATTTTTATCTACACTCTGCAATAAATAATTATTCACACCGTAGGTGAGCAAACCTGCCGCAGTGGTCAACAGCAAGATCAATGCTAACCACTTCCATCGTCTTCGCAAAAGAATCAACTCCTCTATTGGTAACTCTGTCTTATTACTATGTAGTTAATTTCATTAGCAAAACTGGGCACGTGCTAAGTCTTTAGACAGAGGTGGAAGCTTTAGCTTTGCTTATGAATTGTTATGTTTTCTGAAAGTAAAAAATGACCAATAATTGGTTATTAATTTGAATGTTTTTGCATATTTTTCAACCTGAGGCATACATATGATGAGAGAATCTATTTTAAAGGAGGTCCTGGTGATGGGTAGATTGACCTTTGTGTGCTGGAATAAGCATAACCAAAAAGGGGACAAGCCCTTTAAAAAGGGGGCGGTGGGGATAGGGTTAGTACGGGCTCTTAGTGCAACCGTGATGGTCTTTTTGATGTTGGGTTTTGTGGTAGCCTTAACGAACCAGCCTGTGTATGATTTTAATTATGTAATTATGCTAACGATTATGGCTTCGGCAGTCTTTGGCGGAGCCGGAGCAGGAGGAGCGGCCGGTATTCGGGGTTGGCAACACGGCGGTTTTACCGGTATGATCTACGGCATGGTGTTGGTAGTGGCAGGTGCACTGCTGGGGTTACCGATAGTAGTAGACCCGGTATTAATGACTGTGGCCTTGGCCTTATTGGGTACTGTGGGGGGCATCATTGGTGTAAACTTACCCAGATTTAGTAGAGGGGTAGGGAAAAGAAGATTTCTGCGAGGGGATTAATCACAAAGGCCATCAGCCCTCACCAGTTGGCTTTTATGTGGCCCGTTATTAAAAGTGGATGGCTGATGTCAAAAAAGTTGACACAACTTATAAAAATGAATAAACTTATGGGTAGGTAAAGTCGAAGATGGGGAGTTCCTGGGGGTTTTTGGTCTCAGAGAGGAAGGTTCGCGGCTGTAAAACCTTCTGTCCGATACCTAGGATGTAGCCCCGGAGTTGTCAGGCTGAAGAACTAGTAAGCCTGGACGGGCCGGCCCGTTACAGCCAAAAGAGTTGCCACCTTAGAGCTTTTTGGTTTGCGGGTGGAAACAAGGTGGTACCGCGGAACAAATGCTTCCGTCCTTGTCAGAGGATGGGAGCTTTATTTTTTTGCCAAAGGCCAAAGGCTAATGGACTGGAACAAGCAAAGCAACACCACACCACCAGAATAATTACACCTACGAGGAGAGATTACAGTGTCTGAGCACATCAACAACATTCCCACTGTCTACAACCCCAGGGAGGTAGAGACTAAATGGTACCGCCACTGGGAAGAAAGTAAGTATTTTAGTGCTAAGGTAGAGAGGGACAAAAAACCCTTTTGCATCGTTATGCCGCCACCGAATGTTACCGGGCAACTACATATGGGCCATGCCCTGGATAATACTCTGCAGGATATCCTTACCCGCTGGCGTCGGATGCAGGGCTACAATGCCCTTTGGGTGCCTGGTACCGACCATGCGGGGATTGCTACCCAAGCCAAAGTGGAAGAACAATTATCCAAAGAAAGTCTTTCTAAGTATGACTTAGGTCGGGAGAAATTCCTAGAGCGAGTGTGGGACTGGAAAGAGCAATATGGTAACCGCATTACCACCCAACTGCGGAGTTTAGGGGCTTCCTGCGATTGGGATCGGGAGCGCTTTACCATGGATGAAGGCTGCTCCAAAGCAGTACTGGAAGTTTTTATCCGCCTTTTTGAGCAAGGGTTGATTTACCGGGATTACTATATTACCAACTGGTGCCCTCAATGCCAGACCACCATTTCTGATATTGAAGTGGAACACCAAGATAAACCGGGCCAACTTTACTACATCAAATATCCCGCCCAGGACAATCCCGAAGAGTATATTATCATTGCCACCACCCGTCCGGAAACCATGTTGGGCGACGTGGCTGTGGCTGTCAACCCTGAAGACGATCGTTATCTGCACCTGGTAGGCAAATCCCTCATCCTCCCTATCGTAGGCCGGGAATTGCCGGTAATTGCCGATGCTTACTGCGATCCTACCTTTGGTACCGGGGCGGTGAAGATGACCCCGGCCCACGACCCCAACGACTTTGAAATTGGCCGTCGCCATGGACTGCCGGAACTGCAAGTTATTGATAAGCAAGGCAAGATGAATGAACAGGCTGGCAAATACCAGGGACTGGATCGCTGGGAGTGTCGCAAGCAGATCGTTCGCGATTTGGAGGCTTTGGGCGCCTTGGTCAAGGTGGAAGATATGAGCCATGCTGTGGGTCATTGCTATCGCTGCAATACGGCTATTGAGCCAATGCTCTCCAAACAGTGGTTTGTTAAGATGAAGCCCTTGGCAGAACCAGCCATTGAAGCAGCCAAGGATGGACGCGTTAAATTCATTCCTGAGCGCTTTACGAAGATTTATCTAAACTGGATGGAAAACATCCGTGACTGGTGTATTTCCCGCCAACTTTGGTGGGGCCACCGTATTCCGGTATATTACTGCCAGGACTGTGATGAAATGGTAGCTTCCATCACGCCAATAAAAGAATGTAGTAAGTGCGGCGGCAAGGTAGAACAAGACCCCGATGTACTGGACACTTGGTTTTCTTCCGCCCTTTGGCCCTTCTCTACTCTGGGATGGCCGGATAAAACTCCCGAGTTGGAGCAATTTTACCCCACTTCGGTGTTGGTAACCGGCCGGGATATCATCTTTTTCTGGGTAGCCCGGATGATTTTCTCTGGCCTCAGGTTTATGGAAGAGGAACCCTTTAAGGAAGTCTTTATCCATGGCTTAGTGCTGGATTCCCAGGGACGTAAAATGAGTAAATCCTTGGGCAACGGGGTAGATCCCTTGGATGTTATCGAAAGCCATGGTGCTGATTCCCTGCGGTTTATGCTTATTACCGGCAACACTCCTGGTAATGATCTGCGCTTTCACTTTGAAAGGTTGGATGGTGCCCGTAACTTTGCCAATAAGCTGTGGAATGCCTCCCGCTTTGCCATGATGAACCTGGGAGATTACGATCCTGCAGCAGAGGGTAGCGCCTATACCCTGGCCGACCGCTGGATTTTGAGCCGTCTGCAGGGTGCAGTGACAGAAGCTACTGACTATTTAGAGCGTTATGAACTGGGCGAAGCAGCTCGGGTACTCTACGAATTCAGTTGGAGCGAGTTTTGTGACTGGTATATTGAATTGGCTAAACCTCGTCTGTTTGGCAGAACTACCCCGGAAGATAGAGTGACCGCCCAGCACGTAATTGTGCAGGTACTTAAGACGACCTTGGAACTGTTACATCCTTTTATGCCCTTTATTACCGAAGAAATCTGGCAGAAGCTGCCCCACCAGGGTGAAAGTATTATGCTGACCAACTGGCCTAAGCCCGAGGCAACTCTCCGAGATGAAACCGCCGAAGGAGAAATGGCCGTCTTAATCGAAGTAATCACCGCCATGCGCCGTATCAGGGGTGAAATGAATGTACCTCCCGGCAAGAAGGCTGAAGCCATTTTAGTGGCTATTGATGAAAGCTTCCGTGGCATCTTGAACAGAAATATTGCGTACCTCCAGAGCTTGGCTAATGCTGAGGTAACCGTATTAACTGAGTTGAAGGAAGAACCAGATCAAGCCGCCAGTGCTGTAACCAGAGGAGTAGAAGTCTTTATGCCCTTGCGGGGTCTGATTGATATTGATAAAGAAATTGCCCGCCTGAACAAAGAACTAAAAGCTGTTCAAGCAGATTTAGCTCGGGTACAAGGTAAATTAAATAACGAAGGTTTTCTGGCTAAAGCCCCCTCAGATGTTGTCGAAAAGGAAAAAGCCAAAGCAGAGGAGTTAGGCATGAAAGCAACTGCTCTGCAGGAGCGGGTGAAGATGTTGTCTGCTTAGGGTTTGAGGGTATTCCTTTGGGGTTAGGCCATTGGCCATTAGCCGTTGGCCTGACTTGTTTCAATAGTGGTTTTAAAGCCAAAGGCTAAAGACTAATGGCCGACGGCCAGCAAAGGAGAGTGAAGAAAATGGCACTTCAGTTTGAGGAAACTCTATCCCCGTTGCCCAAAGGTGGACTGGAGGGCGAGATTACAGTGAGAATTCGGGTGCAAGTGCATGAAGACCCGGAGGATGGTGGTTACTATGCAGTGACCCCGGATGTGCCGGGTTGTGCCTCCCGAGGGGTGACAATGGAAGAGGCGGTTGAGAATTTTAAAGAAGCCATCCGTTTTTTCCTGATAGAAAATGCCCATTAACCTTTTTCCCTTCGGTCGTCAGACTGTTTAGATTAGGAAGCTCGTTTTTCACAAAAATAGTGCGGTAGTAGTAACCATCACTTTTGTTAAAAAGAACCGTGCAAAGGCAAAAAAGCCAATAGCCGACGGTTTAAAGGGAGAGTAGACACTTGGCAGCCCAATTGGAGAAAACCGACAATTCCTACGATCAAGCCATAGAATACCTGAAAAGTCTCACTAAGTTCGGTATGAATCTTGGCTTGACGCGCATTGAAGAATTACTGCGACGGTTGGGTAACCCTCACGGTCACCTGGCAATTATCCATATTGGTGGTACCAACGGTAAAGGTTCCACCACTGCTATGATTGCGAACATCCTAAAAACAGCTGGTTATAAAACCGGCATGTTTAGTTCACCCCACCTTCATAGCTATACCGAACGTTTTCTTATCAACGGGGAGCCTATTGACGAAAGAGCTTTGGCTAGGCTTATCGAAAGGGTTAAACCCCACTTGGAGAAGATGGTGGCAGAGGGATTTGAGCACCCTACAGAATTTGAAGTGAGCACTGCCCTGGCACTGCTTTATTTTGCTGAAAAGAAAACAGATTATGTGGCGCTGGAAGTAGGATTGGGTGGGGCCATTGATTCCACCAATGTGGTAACACCGCTGATATCGGTCATTACGAATATCTCCTTAGATCATATGGACTACCTGGGCAATACAGTAGAAGAAATTGCCCAGGTTAAAGCGGGTATCATTAAACCTGGTGTACCGGTGGTGACTGCGGCACAAGGCACGGCACTGCAAATTATTCGGGAAACAGCCGTGACCAAGGGAAGCAAGCTTATTGAAGTGACTACAGACAGTACCTGGTCAGTTTTAGATAAGGACGTAAAGACTGGCTGCCAACAGTTTGTTATTGATGGTTTGCAAAATAAGTATCATGTCAGTCTGCCCCTTTTAGGCAAGCATCAGCAAAGCAATGCGGCAACCGCCGTGGCGGCGGTGGAAATGCTTTTTCACGGTAGTGGACATCATCTTCCCGCAGTAGCTATTGTGGAAGGTTTGCGAACAGTTCACTGGCCCGGACGTCTAGAATTGCTGGCGGGAAGCCCCTTAGTGGTCATTGATGGTGCCCATAATTATGCTGGAGCGAAGGCACTAAAACAAGCCTTATTAGAGTATTTTACCGGTCGGGGAGTGGTCTTTGTTCTCGGTATGCTGGCCGATAAAGAGCGGGCGAAAGTGGTAGCAGAATTGGCTCCCCTCGGCAGGGCGGTGGTGGTAACTCGCTCCAACAACCCCCGGGCCGGTGATTGGGCTGAGTTAGCCACCTATCTACGGGAATACTTGTCCGACGTTCAATGTATAGAAAATGTGGGAGAGGCTATCGAGGCTGCGGTTGCTATGGCTAGGGCGGATGAAGTGGTTTGTATTACTGGCTCTTTATATATGATAGCAGAAGCTAGACAAGCGCTAGGTTTATCACTTCGGTAGTAACCGAGGTGATTTTTCTTGCAGGGACAAGCCAGTCAACTACAGACTGGAGAATTTCAAGTTTATTGGTTATGATCGAGAAAAAGTTCAAATACTACTATAAAGTTATTAGCAAATAGACTTGTGAAAAAGATACTCTGGTCCAAATAGACTGTTTTTTAATAAAGCCATTCCAAAAAGAAAAAACATGTAGAGTTTTGTCGAAAAATATCTACTAAAAGATATTTAGAAAGTCATTTCAAAGCCTTTGTTAAGTTATTTAAATAAAACTTATGACACAGAATTCACAAATAATCTTTGCAACTGCTTGTTTTACTACTATAATATAAGTAATAAGAAATAAAAATTCTTGTTGAAATAAATATTTACTATATTCATTTTTGCAAAGGGCGGGATCGGAGTGAAAGCACTAAAAATTCCAGAAGCTACAATTACGAGATTATCTATATATTCCAGGTTTCTTAAACGTTTAGACAAAAAAGGGATCACAACGGTATCCTCTGGGGATATTGCTGAGGGTGTTGGGGTAAGTCCAGCCCAGGTGAGAAAGGATTTAGCTTATTTTGGCGAATTTGGCACCCGGGGCGTTGGTTATAATGTTAAGGATTTAATCAGGTATACAGTAAAAATTCTAGGTCTTTCCGACCCCTGGAA
Source organism: uncultured Desulfotomaculum sp. (assembly GCA_946411205.1). Lineage (GTDB taxonomy): Bacteria > Bacillota > Desulfotomaculia > Desulfotomaculales > Desulfotomaculaceae > Desulfotomaculum. Next base: position 23,217 of record CAMKDG010000014.1, on the reverse strand, counting down.
TTTAGTCATGGTGGGAGCCGGTAATCTTGGATCGGCCTTAGTTACCTACCGTGAGTTTAAGGACAGGGGCTTTACCATTGTGGGAGTATTCGATAATGATTTAACTAAAATTGGGAAGCGTATTGCGGATTTAGAAGTGATGCCTTTGGAAGATCTACCGGCGGTAGCCCAAGAGCATAACGTCCGAATCGGGATTATTGCAGTTCCTTCCAAAGCAGCTCAAGATATTGCGGATATCATGGTAGGGGCAGGGTTGGAGGCAATTCTAAACTTTGCACCTCTTTCTCTGAATGTACCGAACCACGTAGAAGTACGTAATGTAGATCTTTCGGTTAAATTGGAGATTCTTACCTTTAATTTAGCGCTTAGAGATAAATAATTATAAAGGTGGTTTTTTGTAACCACCTTTATAATTTTTACAGACCATCCTATCAGAAAAACTAAGGCTTGCTTGTATGCATAACTCGATAGCATAAGCAAACCTTAGTTTTTCTAATAGGATATTTATCCTATTTTTGGAGACTACTAAAGTATCTGTAATTGCTTGTCAGTTTAAGGGGTGAATGATAAACTTATGAAAGGGCAATTTTAATCCTTTGCTGACGGGTGAAATTATGAGTAGAACATTTAAAGTAGGTAAAGGCCCATTGACGTTACTTATTTTGCTACTTGCCGGAGGAATTTCTGGCAGTGCACTGGGTCAAGCATTTGCCACCTACCTTCCGATATTAAAGAATTTTACAACCATCGGTCTTACGCCATCAACCCTAGATCTTCATTATTTGCAGTTTACCTTTGGGCTAACCATGTCCCTGGGACCGGTAACTGTGCTAGGGTTGTTGCTGGGTTTTCTGGCGTATAAACGCTTATAACAGTAACATAGGGGGGCTATTGGTGATTCCAATCATACTTGCTTCTGCATCTCCCAGGCGTCAAGAATTGTTGGCGAGTCTTGGGTTATCTTTTGAAATTAAAATTAGTGATGTGGATGAAAGCATGGATGAACAACTGTCCCCGGCCCAGCAAGTAGAACAATTGGCAGAACGAAAGGCCACAGCAGTGGCAGCCCAGCTAAATCAGGGCCTTGTGATAGGTGCAGATACGCTGGTGGTATTAAATCAAAGTGTGCTAGGTAAGCCGGCTGATCGCCAGGAAGCCATGGAGATGATCAAGCGTTTACAAGGTCGCAGCCACGAAGTCTTTACGGGTTTGGCTGTAATAGATGCTGCTACCGACAAGACGGTAGTGACACATCAGGTCACGGCGGTTCGCTTTAAACCTATGACAGTTGAAGAGATTGAGCGGTATGTAGATACCGGGGAGTCTTATGATAAAGCGGGCGCTTATGCGGTGCAAGGAAAAGCCTCTATTTTTATCGACAGCATCAGAGGCTGTTACTTTAACATTGTGGGGCTTCCTGTTGCGAAGTTAGCAGATGTATTAAAGCTGTTTGGAGTACAAATCTTATGACATACCCGATAATTCGAGAACTACCCCCGGAACAACGTCCTCGGGAGCGTATGTTAAAAGAAGGGGCAACCAGTCTTTCCGATATTGATTTACTAGCTATTATGCTTAGGACAGGCACTGCAAAGTCCTCGGCAATGGAATTGGCTGCTGCTATTTTAAGCCGTTTTAAAGATTTACGGGTATTGTCTCAGGCGACAATAGAGGAGTTAAGTGAGATCAAGGGAATTGGTCCTGTTAAAGCTGTGCAAGTCAAGGCTGCCTTAGAATTAGGTAGGCGCTTAGCTGCCTTGCCTGCGGAAGAAAGAACGATCATCCGTTGCCCGGAGGATGTCTGTTCTCTTTTAATGGAAGATTTACGAAACATGGATCGAGAGTATTTTCTGGCATTACTTTTAAATACTAAGAACCAGGTGCTGGCGAAGGAGACAATCTCTATTGGAACCCTTAATGCCTCAATGGTACATCCTCGGGAATTATTTAAAGTAGCCATCCGTCGTAGTGCCGCTGCGGTTATTTTAGTACATAACCACCCTAGCGGAGATCCGACTCCTAGTCGGGAAGATATTGCTTTAACCAAAAGATTACAAGAAGCAGGAGAAATTATTGGGATAGATGTCCTAGACCACATTGTAATTGGAGATAATAGATTCACCAGTCTAAAGTCGCAAGGACTTATTTGAGTACACTAAGGGGGCCGAGTATAATGAGACTTGGTATGTTTTCCAAGGATATGGGAATAGATTTAGGCACTGCCAATACCCTCGTTTATTTAAAGGGAAAGGGTATTGTATTAAGAGAACCATCGGTAGTAGCAATTCAACGGGAAACCGGACAGGTGCTGGCTGTAGGTGAAGAAGCCAAGCAGATGATTGGGCGTACCCCCGGCAATATTGTTGCCATTCGTCCCATGAAGGATGGGGTTATTGCTGATTTCGATGTGACCCAAAGTATGATTAAATACTTTATCAATAAAGCTTTACGCGGTCGCTCCTTTATTGTGAAACCCAGGGTTGTGATTAGCGTTCCTTCTGGGGTTACCGCGGTAGAAGAACGGGCGGTGCGGGAGGCGGCTCTCCAGGCAGGAGCCCGGGAAGCTTACCTTATAGAAGAACCAATGGCTGCTGCCATTGGCTCGGGTTTACCAGTTCATGAACCTACCGGTAATATGATTGTTGATATCGGTGGTGGCACCACAGAGGTGGCGGTAATTTCTCTGGGGGGCATTGTTACCAGCAAATCCATTCGTATTGCTGGAGATGAAATGGATGATGCCATTATTCAACACGTTAAACGCACCTATAATTTAATGATTGGCGAGCGTACTTCCGAGCAAATTAAACTTAATATTGGTACTGCCTATCCTCTGGAAGTGGAAGAAACCGAAGAGATCAGAGGCCGGGATTTGGTAACCGGTTTACCGAAAACCCTACAGATTACCTCCACAGAGATTTATAAAGCACTCTCTGAACCGGTGGCAGCTATTTTGGAAGCGATTAAAGTGACCTTGGAAAAGACCCCCCCGGAACTGGCTGCAGATATCATGGATCGGGGAATTGTTATGGCTGGTGGTAGTTCCATGTTGCGCGGCTTAGATCATCTGGTCAGCGAACAAACCGGTATGCCGGTTCATTTGGCAGAAGAGCCTCTGGTGGCAGTGGCCTATGGTTCTGGCAAGGTTCTGGAGAATATCGATGTGTTAAGACGTGTATTAATCCAGCCTAAAAAGTTGGCTTAAGGGGTGTGAGTAGGTTTGCCCCGCTTAGTATCCTATAAGAATTTTATTTTACTGGCTGTCTTGATAGGCATTGCCCTGATGGCCATGCGGTTTACCCATATTGGGCGTCAAGCCTTGACGCCAATGGAAGCAGCCATTAAGGATGGTCTGGCACCGGTCCAGTCTATCTTTATGCAAGTTGGTCATGCCTTTGCCGGAGGAGCCCATTCCATTACCTCCCTGGGCCGTATGGTAGAGGAAAATAAAGAATTAAAAGAGCAGGTTGCACTTTTAAAGGGACAGCTCTACCAACAAGAAGAATTAAAGCAGGAGAATGAACGCTTAAAAAACCTGTTGCAATATCAAGATACCTATAGTGCGTACTTCGAAACCAAAACGGCTGCAGTTATTGGCCGGGACCCCGGAAATTGGTTCGGCTTTGTTATCTTGAATAAGGGTAGTAAGGATGGTATAGTTAAGGATATGCCTGTGGTCACTCCTTCGGGCCTGGCTGGTAAAGTGGTGACAGTTTCCGATAAGACCTCCCAGGTGATTCTTATTACAGATCCACTTAGTGGTGTAGGGGCACTGGTGCAGGATAGCCGGGTTCCCGGTGTATTGGAAGGGACCACTGCGGGCAGTGATGAAACCAGGCTGATCCATGTACCCAAAGATACGCAATTGACCAAAGGGCAGGTAATTATTACTTCGGGGATTGGCGGTACCTTCCCCAAAGGGATACCCATTGGTCGTATTGTGAAGGTCTCGGACGAGCCCACCGGGTTGTTCAAGACTGCAATGGTGGTACCCTTTGCTGATCTTAACCGACTGGAAGAGGTTCTGGTAATTTCTAATGTGTTTAATCCAGACATTCTTCCTCCCATAGAAGGTGATTAATTGCGAACCATTATTTTTTTATTGCTGATCATTCTAGCGATGCTGCTGCAATCTACGTTCTTTTCTTTTTTACAAGTAGCAGGGGTAAAGCCTGATTTGATCCTGATGTTGGTGGTTTTTAACGGCTTCCTCCGTGGTTCTAAGGAGGGGGCTTTTTTGGGTTTTTTGGCGGGCCTGTTGCAAGATGTATTTACCGGGAATTATATTGGTATCAACGCCATTACTAAAATGTTAGCCGGCTATCTTGTAGGTTTGGCGGAAACACGCTTTTATAAAGAAAGCGTGGTCATTGTATCTCTGGTGACCTTTTTTGCGGCGATTTTAAATCAGCTAGCCTACTATATCTTACTGTTTTATTTAGACATTTTGGTTCCGCCCTCTTCTGCCATCGTGGGAGTTATTTTACCGTCCGCCATTTATACAACATTGCTGGTACCATTAACCTACTGGAAATTTTATAGTTCCAACCAAAAGGGTTGGCTACGGGAGAGGGACTCCTAGAGCGAATAGAGAGGAGGCGTTGCTCTTGGAAAGGAAAATTATTGAAAAAAAGGCCCGTGTGCTCCTCGTACTGGTTTCCCTTATTTTTGCCATTCTGATTGGCCGTTTGGCCTATCTGCAACTTTTTACAACGGCAAAATTTGAAACTTTAGCCAAACAAAATCACATGCGACTAACCCCCATTATGGCGCCCAGAGGCGAAATATTTGATCGGCATGGGGTTAAGGTTGTTGGTAACAAGCCGGTGTATACTGTTTCACTGTTTTATTTGGGCTTGAAGGACACTGACCGTGTGATTCATAAAGTGGCGGAGATATTGAACATGGACCCCCAGGAAATTATGAAAAGGCTGGAAGAACACCAGCTAAGACTTTATCAATCAGTGCGTCTGGCTACCGATGTCCCGCTGGAAACTATTACAGCCCTTGAAGAACAGCGATTGGCTTTGCCTGGGGTAGTCATTGATGTGGAACCTGTGCGGAATTACCCCTTTGGCTCGACACTGTCCCATGTGTTAGGGTATGTACAGGAAATTAAGAAGGACCAGTTAGAGGAACAGCAAAAAAAGGAAAAAAACACTTATAAATTGGGCGATATGTATGGCCAAGAGGGACTGGAGAACTCCTTTGAGGCTTACCTGCGGGGCGAAGATGGTGCACGGCAGGTGGAAGTGGATGCCCAGGCCCGGCCCATTCGGGATTTAGGCATTAAAGAACCCTCACCGGGGGATAATCTGTATTTAACCATTGATACCGATGTGCAAAAGGCTGCGGAAGCCGCCCTGGAAAGACAAGTTTTGGCCATGAGAAAAATCGGTCACGAAGCTAAAGGTGGTGCTACCGTAGCCATTGATGTGCGAACCGGTGCCATCCGAGCCATGGCCAGTTATCCTACCTACGAGCCTTCCATTTGGATCAAGGGCTTAAGTCAGAAGCAGTGGGAAGACCTGCAAAAAAGCAGTGCCTTACCTAATAGAACCATCCAGGTATACCCACCTGGATCAACCTTTAAAATGGTCGTGGGTGCGGCAGCCTTGGATACTGGAAAAATAGATACTAGCTTTACGATCACCGATTCACCCTATTATGCCTTTGGGAATATGAGGATAGCCGATTCGAATAGGGTTGGTCATGGCCGAGTGGATATTCTAAAAGCCCTGGAGGTATCCTGTAATAATTTCTTCATCACCCTAGGGCATCGTTTTTTGGGGGTTGATTTAATTGGTAAATATGCCAAAATGTTTGGTTTTGGTGAATTAACCGGCATTGAAATTCCCGGTGAATCTAGGGGTAATGTACCGACGCCGGAATATAAGTATAAGCGTAATAAGGAATTCTTAGAGGCTGTCTATCAGCCTCGGTACAAGAAGGTGGAAGAAAAATATAAACCTTTGCTGGAAAATGCAACGACCGCAAAAGAAAAAGAAGATCTAGAAAAAGCCAAACAAAAGGAAATTAAAAAGATTAAAGACGAATATAACCAATATACCTGGGATTTAAATTGGCAGGTTTATGATACGTTAAATATGTCCATTGGCCAGGGCTATAACTCCTACACCCCCTTGCAATTGGTAAATTATGCCGCGATGCTGGCCAACAATGGAGTAAGGTGGAAGCCTTACTTGGTGGAAAAAATTGTATCTAATGATGGTAAAACTCTGGAAGAATTTAAGCCTACGAAGCTTAGTGAAGCCCAGATTAAACCCGAGGTTTTTAAAATTCTCCAGGAGGGGATGCGCCGAGTTGCCACGAATGGAACGGCAGCCGGTGTGTTTAGAGAGTTTCCTGTAGCAGTGGCTGCTAAAACCGGTACGGCTCAGGTACAAAATAGGGATGACCACGGTCTTTTTGTGGGGTATGCCCCCTATGATAACCCAGAAATAGCTGTAGCCACAGTCATTGATTACGGTGGGCATGGTGGAACAGCGGCAGCTCCGGTGGCCAGAGATATCTTTGCTGCTTATTTTAAAGTGGATGTGGAGCTCAAACACAATATAGTCTATAGCAATGATTAATTGGCAAAATGTCTAATTATCTCACATTAACGGGGCTTATGGCCTCTTTTTTTTATCCATCTTTAGAAGGAATTGGTACTCCTCTGTAGAATTGAAAGTAGAGGGTAACGGGAGGTAGTTTATCTTGACCAATGGAATAGCCGCTCAAAATAGCGCCATCAATAACTTACCAGTGGAATTAGAAGAATTAGTGGATGATAATACTGTTTTGGTGCAAAGAACCCTACGCTCCGGACAAAGTGTATATCACGATGGTAACGTAGTGGTGCTGGGGGATGTCAACCCTGGAGCCGAAATAGTGGCAACCGGCAATATTGTTGTCATGGGGGCCTTGCGTGGGGTTGTCCATGCTGGTGCCAAGGGGGACGCCAATGCAGTTATTCTGGCCTTTCGGCTGAGACCTACCCAGTTACGAATTGCCAACCACATTACCAGACCTCCTGAAGAAGAGATCTCAGACCCGGATTATCCGGAACTGGCCCGGATCAAAAATGGTGTGGTTACCATAGAAACCTTTAATTCTAGCTTTAAATAAGAATTAAATCGCACAAACGATTGGCATAGTAAGGAGGACTTATAATATGGGTGAAGTCATCGTGGTCACTTCCGGTAAGGGGGGAGTTGGCAAAACCACTACCACCGCCAACCTAGGGACAGGGCTTGCTGCTGCTAGTAAAAAAGTTTGTTTGGTGGATGCCGACATTGGACTGCGCAACTTAGATGTGGTTTTAGGATTGGAAAACAGAATCGTCTACGATATTGTAGATGTTACCACCGGAGTCTGCCGCTTGCGTCAGGCACTGATTAAGGATAAACGGTATGAGGGGCTACATTTATTGCCTGCTGCCCAAACAAAGGACAAAACCGCCGTTAATCCAGAGCAAATGATAGAACTTTGTGAGGAACTGCGGAAAGAATTTGATTATGTCATTATCGACTGCCCAGCGGGTATTGAACAGGGCTTTAAAAACGCCATTGCTGGTGCGGACAGAGCCATTGTGGTGACGACTCCGGAAGTCTCTGCTGTACGGGATGCTGACCGGATTATTGGGCTGTTGGAAGCAGCAGATTTGAGAGAACCCAAACTCATTATTAATCGCTATCGCCCTAAGATGGTCAACCGTGGTGACATGATGAGTATTGATGATATGAACGAAATTTTGGCCATTGATTTGCTGGGTGTGGTTCCTGAGGATGAACAGGTAGTGGTCACCACCAACAAAGGTGAAACCGTCGTAAGGGATGATAAGTCCCTTAGTGGACAGGCTTACCGCAACATTACCCGCCGCATTATGGGTGAAAATGTACCTTTAATGAACCTGGAAGAGCCAAGCGGTTTGTTCAGCGCTTTACGAAAAATGATTGGACTCAAGTAGAAAGGGGGGACCGGAGTGTTAGATTTTCTAAGCAAGTTTTTTGGTCGTGAGTCGAGTAGTAGTAGGAATGTAGCTAAAGAAAGATTGAGACTGGTTTTGGTACACGACCGGGCCAATGTTTCACCTGATCTACTGACGGCCTTGAAAAATGATTTAATCAAAGTGATCTCAAACTATATGGAGATCGATGAAAAAGCACTGGAAGTGAGCCTGGACAGTAGCGATAATCAGGTGGCACTGATAGCCAACATCCCAGTCAAAAAAATGAAGCGGGCGAATTAGGGAGCCCTAACGAATGGTTCATATTTCCATAGGCGCACCTATGGAAAAAGGATGAGGCAGGCAACAGATTAGTTGTCTGCCTTTGCTGTTGCTCTATTTTCAAGGTATTATCAATAGGGGTTAGCCTATGTGGCTCGGTACCTGCGGCGATTTGCTTGCTTGATAGTATAGGACTATGGCAGGATTAATTGATTACTATAGCCCAAAGGAGGTAGTGCCACAGGTTTTGCACACTCCCTCCTTTATATCTCCTATCGTTTAGTATATAATTAAAAGGTTAAAAATGTAGAGGGTAGTTTGCAGCACAAAGGGAGGTGCCCTGCCAGATGATGGACAAACGGTTTTTGAAAAACCTTGATTATACACTTGTGATTGCGGTATTTTTAATTATTTGTTTTAGTTTGGTGACTATTAGTAGTGCTACCTTGGTAAGTAGTCCGATGGGGTTTAAACAACAGCAGGAAATATGGAATAAGGATGCTCCGGGATTAACCGGGGATAGTAGCTCAGAACCCCTCGGAGTTTCCTTACTCAAATATAGTAAAATGTTTTTTAGCGATACTGTCAAAAAACAAATTATTTGGGTCTGCCTAAGTATAGGTATCTTAGCACTTGTCTTATCTGTACCCTATGAGGATTTTCGGAGGCATCGAAAAGCCATTTATATTCTCAATATAGTGCTGTTATTATTGGTGCTATCTCCTTTAGGACACAGTGCCAAAGGGGCGACTCGATGGATTAATTTAGGTGCTTTTTCCCTACAACCTTCTGAATTTGCTAAGATATTCATTATTATTACCTTTGCGGACTTTTTAGCTCGGCGTGAGGGAAATTTAAACACCTTAAAGGATTTGCTCCCCTGCTTTGTCTACATCGGTGTGCCGATGTTGGTTGTCCTAAAACAACCTGATTTGGGAACTGCTTTGGTGTTTATGGCGATTATGTTTGGTATGTTATTTGTGGCGGGAGCAAATCCCAAACTGGTAGGTGGCTTGTTTGTGGGGGGCTGGTCCTTGGCTATTGGCTGGGTTTGGGCTCACTTTCACTTGGGTCTATGGATTCCATTAAAAGAGTATCAATTGGATCGGCTACTGGTATTCCTGGATCCTTGGAGCAAAAAAAATATTCTTGGGGCGGGCTATCATGTGGTACAATCTCTAATTGCCATTGGTTCCGGTGGTTTAGAAGGAAAGGGTATCTACAATGGGAGTCAAAACCAACTTAACTTTCTGCCAGAACAACACACCGATTTTATTTTCTCGGTGGTAGGAGAAGAAATGGGTTTTATCGGAGTAACAGCTCTGTTAATTCTCTTCTTCATTTTGCTCTATCGAGGGATTCGTATTGCTTCCGAGGCCAAAGATTTAAACGGTACCCTGCTAGCCACCGGTGTCGTATCCATGTTAACCTTTCATATTTTGATTAACGTGGGCATGGTTTCTGGTATTATGCCTGTTACAGGCGTCCCACTGCCCCTTTTCAGCTATGGTGGCAGCAGTATGCTATGTAATATGATCGCCATCGGAATATTGTTGAATGTGCATATGAGAAGACAAAAGATCTTGTTTTAGCTATTGGCCATCGACTTTTGAGAATAACCTATGAATTTGATTTATGGGGTGGGTAAAAGATACCTGCCCCATTTTTGTACGCATAAAGCCGATGACTGATGGCTGACGGTCTGTTCTTTAGAATGCTATCTCTTTAAGGAAAATTTTACATATCTGCAGCATAGGGCTTGTCATATTCCCCTCCCCTCTCCAATATACTTTACTAATCATGTGGGACGGTAAAGAATACCCTTGGGAGGGATTACGGTGAAGCTAGGTAGATTTTCCTTTGATCGTTTTAAGAAAAAAAGTAAGGACCCTTTGAGTCATTATTACGGAAGCAATTATGGCGGCAATGATGATTGGACGAGCCGGTATCAATCGGACAATTACTGGGGGCGGAAAAAGCCGAAGAGTAAAGGTTTTAAAACATTTTACCGGATGGTGATAGCCCTGGGTATACTGGCTGTGCTACTAGTGCTTAAGGAGTCCCCGCATCCCTGGAGTCAGCAGGCCAGAGATGGCCTAAAGGTGGCCTTAAATACCGAGTGGAATGTAACACCGGCTTTGGATAAAGTGGTGCAAATAGGTTTGCAGACCATCAACATGGATTGGGCCCTGTTTAATGATCTAGCAAACCCGACCTTGCCAGCCATGACAACACCGGATGCCTCCTGGGCCATTCCCGTCTCCGGTCAAGTAGTACAAGAGTTTGGTTGGACAAAAAGCCAGGAAGATAACCTGGAGCGCTTTAACCCCGGGATCGACATTGGTGCTGCTGCAGGTTCGGAAGTGAAGGCGGCCCAATCAGGCAAGGTCAGCCGTATTGGGCATGACCGTACCTATGGAGAATTTGTTCTGATTGAACACCGTAAGGGAGAATATGCCTTATATGCCGGACTAACGGAAATAGCGGTAATTGAGGGGCATCAAATACAGGCCGGTGAGATTATCGGTAAAATAGCCGAACAAAGTAAAGGCGACCCAGTATTGCATTTTGAGGTTCGGGAAAATGATAAATTAATTGATCCACTCAAAAAGATTAACCTAAAGACTGGAATTACTGAGCCAACAGAGAAAATTGACCCAGAAAAAAATAAGAAAGAGAGCAAAACGGACAAGGTAGATGAGACAGATAAAACAGTAACACAACCCAAGGAGCAGCTATGAGAGCAGGACGTCTCTGGGGCATAGAACTCCACGTGAACCTTTTGTTTCTAGGGCTTATGGGTCTTTACTTTGTGGCTGGTGTATTGGAAAAGGGCCTGCTCATCTTTGGGCTGGTCCTCTTTCATGAATTGGCTCACACCGTGGCAGCCAAGCATTTTGGTGTTCGAGTCATTGATGTGGAAATATTACCCTTTGGTGGTGTCGCACGACTGGGTAGTGAAATGAGTATAGAACCGAGCAAAGAAATTGCAATTGCCTTGGCGGGACCACTCGCCAATCTGCTGCTGATTGCGGTGGCAATGGGACTTCGCAATTATGGGTTTTGGTCCGAGGAACTGGGCCCGTTTTTCCTGCAAGTTAATCTCATGTTGGCCTTTTTTAATTTGCTTCCCGCCTTGCCCCTGGATGGCGGCAGAATTTTACGTTCTTTGTTATCACCTCATGTAGGAGTGTCTCAGGCAACTCTAACAGCTGCTGTTATCGGTCAGGTTGTGGCTATCGTAGTGATCGGGCTAGGGATTATAGGAGTGTTGAACCGTGTGGTTGGTCTGGATGTGGTGATCATTGCCCTTTTTGTTCTGTATGCTGCCAGCAAGGAAAAAAGGATGGCACCCTACCTCTTCGTTCAGCAATTGACCAGAAAAAAAGAAGAAATAACGCAGACCGGGGTGTTACCGGTGGAGCAATTGGTAGCTACCGAAAATGTTTCTTTAAAAGAAATTGTAAATCTTTTTGTGCCGCAAAAGTTTCACTTGATTATGCTTTTAGATCAGGAGTTAGGGTATTTGGGGCAGGTTAGCGAAGTTCAGGTATTGGACGCGCTGTTTACGTATGGTATGGATTATCCCCTGGGAAAGGTGCTTAAACCGAAGCATTAACCGTAACTGAAAGGCGAGCTAAGTCCAAGGGAAAACAACGGATCCGCGGTTATTTTGGGTCCGTTGTTTTTATGTGGGGAGGAATTAATCCGTATCGTGTAGAAAAGAAAAAAAGGAATATTTTTCCGAAGCAAAATGGTAATAATAGATAATAAGTTATCTCGAGGGACGTGCATACATGGAGGCAGTAACGATGAATAAACTAGATAAACTATTAATTCGTGTCCAAAAGCCTTCCCGCTATGCAGGCGGTGAATGGAATGCTATTAAAAAAGACTGGGACCAGGTGTCTGTAAAAATGGCCTTTGCTTTCCCGGATGTATACGAAGTGGGAATGTCTCACCTGGGCCTGCAAATTTTCTATCATGTTGTTAACAAGAGAAAAGATGCTCTTTTGGAGAGGGTCTTTGCCCCCTGGATTGATATGGAAAAAGAACTACGCAAGGAAAAGATGTTACTTTTTAGCTTGGAATCTCAGCGCCCCTTGGTGGATTTCGATATTCTTGGCTTTACCTTGCAATACGAAATGAGTTTTAGCAATATCCTAAACATGTTAGATTTAGCAGGTTTACCGGTACGTTCAGCTCACCGGGATGCCAGTATGCCTCTGGTTATTGCCGGTGGGCCTTGTGCCTTTAACCCGGAACCCTTGGCTTCCTTCATTGATTTATTTGTTATTGGTGAGGGAGAAGAAGTCTTGGGTGAACTGTTAGATGCCTTTAAGAAACTCCGGGATCAGGGAGTAGATCGTCCGACAATGTTGCAGCAACTAGCGAAAATTCCTGGCATCTACGTTCCTTCTTTATATACCGTCCAATATCATGATGACAACACCATTGCGGCGGTAACCCCCGTGAACGAAGAGATACCTGCTAAAATTGGCAAGAGAATTGTCCGGGATTTTGATAACGTAGATTTTCCCACCAAACCTATTGTTCCCACGATGGGTGTGGTTCATGATCGTGTGATGGTGGAAGTGCTGCGGGGTTGCACCCGTGGATGCCGCTTCTGTCAAGCTGGGGTGCTCTATCGCCCGGTACGTGAGAAAACCCCCGAAACCCTGGTTCGACAAGTGGAAGAAATGATTTCCAATACCGGTCATGATGAAATTTCATTAACCTCCCTCAGTACCGCTGATTATACTGGAGTGGCCCCTCTGGTGAAAAACTTGCTGGATATCTACGGCGAGCGGGGGGTCAATGTTTCCCTGCCCTCCCTGCGTCTGGATGCCTTTTCCATTGACCTAGCCAAAGAAGTACAAAAGGTACGTAAAAGCGGCCTTACCTTTGCCCCCGAAGCAGGCAGCCAACGACTTAGAGACGTTATCAACAAAAATGTTACCGAACAAAATCTGGTGGATGCGGTCACCTCGGCTTTCCAAAATGGTTGGTCTTCGGTAAAACTATACTTCATGATCGGTTTGCCCACAGAAACCTATGAGGATCTAGATGGTATTGTCAACATGGCCAAAAAAGTTGTGCAAATTGGCTATCAGTGCGGTGTGCCCAAAGGACGTCTCAAGGTTACCGTCAGCACATCCTCCTTTGTGCCTAAGTCCCATACGGCCTTTCAGTGGGAACCCCAGGACACTTCGGAAGAACTTAGGGAGAAACAAAAATATCTTAAGGAAAAACTTCGGGATAAACGTATCAGCTACAATTGGCACGATTCACAAACGAGTTTTTTGGAAGCCGTCTTTGCCAAAGGAGATCGCAGGCTGGGTACTGTTCTGGAAACTGCCTGGACCAAGGGAGCACGGTTTGATGGTTGGTCAGAACTCTTTAATTACAGGGCTTGGATGGAAGCGTTTGAAGAGGGGAGCATAGACCCAAAGTGGTATGCTTACCGAGAAATACCTTACGAGGAAGTTTTGCCTTGGGATCACTTGGACGCTGGAGTTAGCAAGAGATTTCTGATTCGTGAGCATAAAAAGGCCATGGACAGCCATCCTACCGTGGATTGTCGAACCGGTAAATGCCCGGGCTGCGGTCTTTGCCCAACCTTAGAGATAAAACCTACTATCTTAGGAGGTGCGGACATTGACACGCTACAGGGTGAAATTTAGTAAAGATGGTCCGGCACGTTTTAGCTCTCATTTGGATATGGTACGTTTTTTTGATCGTTCTACCAGAAGGGCAGGACTGCCAGTAGCCTTCTCCGAGGGCTTTAACCCCCATCCCAAGTTTAGCTTCGCCGCTCCGCTGCCGGTAGGTATCGCTGGCATGGATGAATACATGGATATGGACCTTACCACTAGCCTTAACCCTGAAGAAGTGGCCAGCCGGTTGAATACGAATCTTCCCGAAGGCTACAAAATATTGGATGTCAAACAAATTAATGACCGAGCGAAAAATTTAATGGCCATCTTATCCCGGGCTTCTTACCAGGCCCTTGCTAAGGTCCCCCAAGGATATGACGAAGTTATGTTGCAGGCCGGTTTGGCTGAATTGATGGCGTTAGAAAGTATTCCAATCATCCGAGAAGCAAAAGGGAAAAGAAAAGAAGTTGATCTACGTCCAGGAATTTTTAGACTGTCAGGTGGAGTAATGGGGCATATACTAGAAATAAATATGGAATTGCTGATCGGCAGCACAGGCAATGTTCGCCCGGAAGAAGTATTAAATATACTGTTCCAGGCCGGAGGAATCCCCGTACATCCGGAAGATTTCCAAATTCGTCGTACCGCCCTGTATACCGATGGCGACACTGGCCCGATTTCTCTTTGGGAGGTCTAACGGTCAGGGTAGGAGAGGAAATTACAATGTTAAAAGAAATTGTTGTGAATGTTCAAGAAGAAGAAACCAGGGTTGCTGTGCTGGAAGACAGAGTTCTTATGGAAGTATATATAGAGCGATCTCAAAACCAGCGACTAGTGGGCAATATTTTTAAAGGAAAAGTCGAAAATGTCCTACCAGGCATGCAGGCAGCCTTTGTAGATATTGGTCTGGAGAAAAATGCTTTCCTGTATGTGGAAGATGCTCAACCCTCCAGGAATCCAGAAGCACCGAACCCATCCGGCATCAATGTGAATATTGGAGATATTTTAAAACAAGGACAGGAAATTATTGTCCAAATCGTTAAGGAGCCTATTGGCACCAAAGGCCCCCGGGTAACCACCCATATTACTCTACCCGGACGATATTTAGTATTGATGCCTACGGTGGACTATATTGGTATTTCTCGCCGCATAGAGTCAGAAAAAGAGCGAGAGCGTTTAAAGGAACTGGCCGCCCGGGTAAAACCTGAAGGCATGGGAATTATTGTGCGGACGGTGGCGGAAGGGGTAGACGAAGAAGAATTCCGCCAGGATATTTTGCTGTTAAGTAAAGTGTGGCGAAAGCTGCAAAGTCGTTCTAATAACTGCTCAGCCCCCAATTTATTGCACCGGGATGTGGAATTGGTGCAACGAATGCTGCGGGATGTATTTAGTGAAGATGTCGACAGGCTCACTTTGGATTCTCGCAGTGAGTACGAAAAGACGCTGGAAATACTGGATATGATTGACCCCAAGCTTAAGCTAAAAGTTTTTTTAGACGAGCGGGAAAATATCTTTGAAGACTACGGCATTACTGTGGAGTTAGAAAAGGCTTTAAAGCGAAAAGTTTGGCTTAAATGTGGGGCCTACCTAGTAATTGACCAGGCCGAAGCTTTGACCGCAGTGGATGTTAACACGGGAAAATTTGTGGGCAGCACCACGCTGGAAGACACCGTCCTGAAAACTAATTTAGATGCTGCGGTAGAAATTGCCCGGCAACTTCGTTTGCGGAATATTGGCGGCATTATTATTGTGGACTTTATTGATATGGCCGAAGAAGAGCATCAGAATCAAGTGCTAGCCACATTGGAAGAAGAGATTAAAAAGGATAAAACCAAAACCAATATCCTGGGTATTACCCAGTTGGGCTTGGTGGAAATGACCCGCAAAAAGGTACGCCCATCACTGGCAGAAGTCGTGCAAAAATCCTGTCCTTATTGCGAAGGCCGGGGCAAAGTGCTGTCGGAGGAAACGGTCAGCATTCAGCTAAAGACCCAGATCTATCAAATGGCCCGACAAACCTTGGCTGATACCATTTTAGTGGAAGCCAATCCGGTTGTGGCGGCCAGACTTATTGGTGCCGGTGGGGCAAACCTACGCGAGCTAGAACAAAGAACGGGCAAAAATCTATATATTAGAGGGTCTGCCACCCATCATTTAGAGCAGGTAACCATTAAACCCCTTTCGGATCAGGAAGAAATCACAGTACCGGTAAAAGCAGGAGAAATTATCGAACTAAAGGTGGAAGAAACCCACATATCGAACCCTAACGATGGGATTGCCCGGTTAGATGGTTTCATTATCGATGTAGAAGGCGGCGGTTGCCTAGTGGGGGAGTTAGTTTCGGTGGAAGTTGTAAAAGTGCATCGGACCTATGCTAAAGCGAGGCTGGTATAACGGCCTGACTGCAAAGTAATATTCAAAGCAACATTGACAAATATCCCAACTATGTTAAAATATCTAAATGTAGGCTTCTTTCTGCCTACCCAATACCGCACAGCAGAGGTTTGCAAACCGCTTGCCGGTACCTTGATGGCGAGTCCTAAAAGATGGGGAGGTGTAGGTATGTACGCAGTAGTGATTACTGGTGGTAAGCAGTACAAGGTTCAAGAAGGTGACACCCTGTACATTGAAAAGCTGAATGCCGAAGCAGGCCAAAAGGTGGAATTAACCGAAGTTCTGCTGGTGGAAAAAGACGGACAGGTAAAAGTAGGTACTCCCAAAGTGGAAGGTGCTAAAGTAGTCCTGGACGTTGTTCGCCACGGCAAAGGCCAAAAGATCATTGTATTCAAGTATAAAGCTAAGAAAAACTATCGCCGTAAGAAAGGTCATCGTCAACCTTTCACGCAGGTAGTAGTTGAAAAGATTGAAGCTTAATTCTATTTAATAGAACCCCGTAAGGAGGTGGGACACTATGGCTCATAAGAAAGGTGTAGGTAGTTCACGGAACGGTCGTGATTCCGAGTCTAAACGGCTTGGGGTAAAAGAAGGCGACGGCAAATTCGTATCTGCCGGTAGCATTCTGGTTAGACAGCGTGGTACTCGTATTTACCCCGGTACTAACGTAGGTCGCGGTAACGACGACACCCTGTTTGCCAAAGTAGATGGTATTGTTAAATTCGAGCGTAAAGGCCGGGATCAGAAACAAGTAAGTATCGTAGTTCCCGAAATTATTGCTCAGTAATTTTGAAACCAGCCTAATCTTAGGCTGGTTTTTTAGTACCCTTTGCGGGAGGAAATTTAATCCAGCTGTCGAATATCTTCCATAATATGGTGCTGAAAGGAAGTATGCCCAAGTGGTGGAGGTTAACGGTCTGTTGGAAGTTTTTCAAGTGCAAAGACATGATTTTTTAAATCATTTGCAAGTTATTTCCGGTCTGCTCCAGTTAAACAAAGGGGAAAGAGTAAGGGACTATATCCAACAAGTTAGCAAAGAATACGAAATGTTAAGCCGCATTACCCGGATTAAATCTCCGGAGATCAAGGCTGTTTTGTTAATAGCCAATAATGAAGCTACTAAATACCAGGTGCAATTTCAGTATGATATCCAAAGCACCCTGGAGTCTCTAACTGTCCCAGGAGAAGTGGTGAGCTATTCTCTCAATCAATGCATTAACCATGCTTTGAAATTTCTGGCGCCACCGGAAGTTAGTGACCGTCGCCTAAAATTGTCCATCAATGAAGGGGAGAAAAAAATCACCATCAAATTGGGTTTCCCCGGTGTCCCTGCGGAGATTGTCAAGGATGCCGAAGAAAGAATGGCACTCAAAGAGGCGTTAGCAGCTTATAACAGTAGTTCTCACTTGGCAGTAACGGAAAAAGAAGCGGAAATCTATTTGATATTTCCGAAAAACTAGGCTTAGGAAGCTAAAAATAGTAAATAATAATATTGGGTGATCATATTAATGTTCTATGATAGGGCGAAAATTTATATCAAAGGCGGCGATGGCGGCAATGGTTGTATCGCTATGCGCCGGGAAAAATACGTCCCCCTGGGCGGACCCTGGGGTGGAGATGGTGGTCGGGGCGGAGATTTAATCTTTGTGGCTGATGAAGGACTCAATACACTCCAAGAGTTTCGCTATAAAAGACACTTCAAAGCTGACCGCGGTACCCATGGCATGGGAAAAAACATGCATGGTGCCGCAGGAGAAGACCTCGTTGTTACGGTGCCCGCAGGTACGGTAGTGCGGGACGCAGAATCCGGTCGACTCATCGCCGACCTAGTGGAAGATGGCCAGCGAATTGTTGTGGCCAAAGGGGGCCGGGGAGGCCGGGGCAATATGCGCTTCGCCTCGGCTGTTAATAAGGCACCTCGTATTGCTGAAAAAGGTGAACCCGGGGAAGAATTATGGGTAGAGCTGGAACTCAAGCTCATCGCCGATGTAGGGCTCATTGGTTTTCCCAATGCCGGAAAATCTACCTTTATCTCAATGGTATCGGCAGCGAAACCTAAAATTGCTGATTATCCCTTCACCACATTGGTGCCTAACCTTGGGGTGGTAGCAGTAGGTGATGATAGCTTTGTCCTAGCAGATATTCCTGGACTTATCGAAGGAGCTTCCCAGGGCGTGGGGCTTGGGCATGAATTCCTACGCCATACCGAGCGTACCCGGTTGCTCATTCACGTGGTGGACATTGCGGGTACCGAAGGGCGGGACCCGGTGGAGGATATCAAGACCATTAACCGGGAGTTAGAATTATACGATGCTCGGTTGGCAAAACGTCCGCAGATTATTGCTGCCAATAAAATGGACGTACAGCCCCAAGCAGACGAAAATTTAGCTCGTCTCCGGGAAGCATTGGGAGATACTTATGAAATTTTCCCTATCTCAGCAGCTACTGGAGAAGGCTTAGATAAAGTAGTGCGTCGTGTTGCCGACTGGCTAGAAGAACTGCCTAAAATAGCTCCTGAAGAACCGTCAGAAGAGCTTACAACGGTTTTTGAATCGGCAGATCGTTTTAACATTAATCGGGACTTCGACGGGAACTGGCGCGTTACCGGCAGAGAAATAGAGCGTCATGTTGCCATGACCTACCTGGAAGAAGAAGAATCTGTGGAAAGACTACAGAAGATTATGCGGTTGATGGGTTTGGAAAAAGGGCTTATTGGGGCCGGGGTTAGAGAAGGCGATATTGTACGTATTGGAGACTGGGAATTTGAGTGGACTCCCTAATAAGGCAAGGGAAATAACCATTTCTCTGCCAGAGTTAAGCGAGGCTACCTTTATAGAACGGAAAAATCGCTTTGTGGGTTTGGTACAGGTGGCTGGAGAAATCTATCCCGCCCATGTACCCAGCTCCGGGAGGATGAAAGAGCTACTCTTTCCTGGCAACACCGTTTATGTATCTCCCATGCCCGAGGGCATGCGAACAAAATTCCGGATCCATTTGGCCCATTACGGAGAGATATTGGTTTCAGTAGATTCTCTGCTGCCTAATCGGCTACTGTATAAAGTCTTAGCCGAGCATGCTTTGGCAGAGTTTGCGGGCTACCAGGAAATCAAAAAAGAAGTAGGTTTTGGAGACAGTCGTTTTGATTTGTATCTCAAGGGAGACCGCGGACGCTGTCTGATTGAGATTAAATCTGTAACCTTAGTGGACGATGGACTGGCCAGATTTCCCGATGCCCCCTCCATAAGGGGCACTAAACACCTGTTGGAACTTTGCAAAGTTGTCCAAGAGGGCTTACGGGCGGCGGTAATCTTTGTGGTTCAGCGTAACGACGCGAAGATTTTTTCTCCAAACCACGTAACCGATCCCAACTTTACCAGGGCCCTTCACCAAGCAGCGGCCTGTGGTGTGGAGATATTTGCCATAACCTGTCAAATAACAAAGAACACAGTAAGGCTAGTAGAATACCTACCTGTTCAAATAGGGAGCTAATTAGAAAAGATTGGCTTACGACGTAGACAGAACCTTAGTTTTGCTTATACTTTCGTCAATAGAAATTTTTTACATTATGAAAGTGAAAAGGGGGGAGTAGCATGAAAGAGGACGTAAAATACAATGACTATCTTAAAGATGCATTGGAACAACTGCCTAAGGGTGCCTTTCTCACAGTAAAAGACGGAGAGCGCGTTAATACTATGACCATTGGCTGGGGAACCATCGGTATTACCTGGCAAAAACCTGTCTTTATGGTAATGGTTAGACACTCCAGATACACCTACAATTTACTGGAGAATGCCCGAGAGTTTACCGTCAGTATTCCTATTAAAAAAGACCTCAAAAAAGCATTGGCCTTCTGTGGTACCAAATCCGGTCGGGAATTTGACAAATTTAAAGAGTGCAACCTCACCGCCGAACCTGGTAAAGTGGTTAACAGCCCAATTGTTGGCGAATGTGAACTACACTACGAATGTAAAGTAATCTATCAGCAGACCATGGAACCTGCCTTGCTAGAACTAAAGACTAGGAAACTGGCCTATCCTAAAAATGATTACCATGTGATGTACTATGGTGAGATTGTGGCCTGTTATATAGAGGAGTAAAGCTTTGTAGGTTGCTAAACCCCGCGATGATTAACCGTGGGGTTTATTTTTCTAAAGAATAGCGTAAAAACACCACCCGCAGGGTGGTGTTTTTACGAGGCAAGTCTTGGCTGATAAACCATTGCTCCATAGGAGTCTGCTGCTTTAAAACCTACCTTTCGCCAAAAACCTTTGGCTTCATAAACAGACCAACACTCTAAAATCTGTTGTTGGTTTTTCAGATATTCCACCATTTTCCGACCAATCCCCTGAGAAGGGGTTATCACATGCATATACTTGATATAAAGTCCGGTATTACTTTTCCTTAACCAAGTTGCTCCAATAACTTTGTTTCCGCGCAATGTTACCAGTAATTTATCGTTCTCAGCATCCCATAAACATGCTAAATTATTTTCAAAAGTTCTGGTTGTTTCATCTGTTTGGAAAAAAGACCTAAGCTGCGTGCGGTGGGCAGGAATTTGGGGTCTAAAATAATGAAATTGCATGCTGTCTCTCCCCGTGTTATTTATGCCATCGAATAGAATACCAAAGGAAGAGGGAAAAAGGAAGGGGTTTTATTAATTTTTAAAAGGAAGTTACCTTAAAATTAAGGTAGGTTTATTGAAAGGGTTACATATATATTACAGATATTAATTTTATATTTACCATGGTTTTCCTTCCTAACTAATTGTTGTATACTAAGCATATTGAAGTTAGGAAGGAGCGAGTTATCTTTGAAATTAAGCAATAAAATCCTCACCACGGTACTGGTTGTGGTGTTGGTAGGCGTTATTTCACAGGTGTTGGTACAACAAAAAATAAACCTAGCGAATACCAGCGTTCAACAAGAGCAGAGATGGACGGAACGGGCTATGCAGGGTTTAGAGTTGAAAGGGATATCAGAGCATCAAAATTCTGCATTGGCAGAATACCTCCTCTTCCAACAAGTAGAACAAGCGAATCATTTTAAAGAACTTAGCAATCAGACCCAAAAACAAATGGAACAATTTATTCAGGATACTAAAAGAGAAGAAGTGAAGCAACATTTACAAAAGGTATTGCAGAATGAAGAGCGTCTGATTATGGTTTTTAATAATGAGATTCAGCCTGCGGTGGCGGCCGGTGACCGTGAATCAGCCAATCGTATTTACGCTGAAAAGGTTACTCCCCTTGGTGAAGCGATAGAAACAGATTTAGGTAAGTTTGTTGAAGATCGCAAGAAAGAAGTGACTCAGCAACAGGAGATTGTTGCTACCGCTGGCAAACATGCCGTTCAATATGGCTTCATTTTTACAGTTTTGGCAGCATTAATCGGCATTACTATTAGTCTGATCATGAGCCGTCAGATCACTAATCCCTTAAAGAAGCTTATTAAGCGGGCCGAGGCATTGGCTGAGGGAGACCTTACCCAAACAATGGACGATTTGAACCAAAAGGATGAAATCGGCGATTTGGCTAGGGCCTTTCAGAAGATGGAGGATGAACTTAAACAAGTAATTAGCCTGATTGTTACAGATAGTATGACATTAGCTGCCCACAGCCAACAAATGTCGGCTGCTAGTCAAGAGGTCAGTGCTAATGTGCATGGCATTGCAGGCTTAACCACCGAATTGGCTGCTACAGCGGAAAACCAGGCTGCCAATGCCACCGGTGCCTCGGCCGTCTCCAGAGAAGCCGAGGAAGTGGCCCGGGAAGGCGGGCGCTCGGTTCAAGATGTTATCACTAAAATGGAAAGCATCAGTTCTACGGTTAATAACAGTACCCAAGTTATGGGAAAGCTATCCGAGCAGTCCAAACAAATTGGTCAAATTATAGAAGCCATTACCGGGATTGCAGATCAAACGAATCTATTGGCATTAAATGCTGCCATCGAAGCAGCTAGGGCTGGGGAACATGGTAAAGGATTTGCTGTCGTAGCTGAGGAGGTTCGCAGTTTAGCAGAAAAATCAGCGGCAGCAGCCAAAGAAATTTCTACGATCGTCACCGAAATTAGGCAGGATATTGAGCAAGCTGTCAATGCGATGGAAATCGGTGCTAAGGAAGTGAATGAAGGAGTTATTGTAGTAGAAAAGGCAGGACAGTCCTTGCGGCAGATTGTAGATAAAGTAGTTAACAGCAGTCAATATATCTCAGAAATATCTGTGGCCACCGAGCAAACCAGTGATGCCACCCAAGAGTTGGCCCAATCTACGGATCAAGTAAACTCCGCGGTGGAACAAATTGCCCAGTCCTCAGTGAGTCTGGCCAAGATGGCGCAGGAATTTAGTGAAATAACCAATCACTTTAGGATTCATGAAGAAAAGCAGGGAGACTTCTGGGAAGGAAAAGAACACTGCTCTGAAACTAAAAACTGCCGCGAGGAAGGTCGTAACCCAGATCAATGCAAGGTTAGTAAATTCCCCAGCTATCCTTGTTGGAATCTCAAAGGAACCCATTGCAAAGGCGAAAAGGGCAATGATGTAAGACAGTGTAAAGAATGTGACGTATATAAAAAGTATGGCAATAATGAACCTATTGTTGTATATGACGACAAATTATTAGAGAGCAATAGTGGAATAGACTGGGATTAATCCCGGTCTTTTTTACTTCACTTTTAGGCGCAAGCCAAGTTTTTCTAATTACTTCTATAGAGTGTTTATATTTTAATAATAAAAGATTCAAAAATAAAATAAAAAACAAAAATACACTTGCGTCATGCTAATATGTATGTTAATATAACAAATGTCGCCACAAGGTGATGAAAAAATTACCACTTGATTTAAAGTACTGATAGTGGTAAGATAAAGTTCCGGTCGCGAGATCGGGCCAAGCAAAAACGGTCTTTGAAAACTAAACAGAAGATGATGGATGCATAGGT
>CAMKDG010000013.1 GCA_946411205.1 uncultured Desulfotomaculum sp. | reverse complement strand
ATCCGCAAACTTTTTGGTGCCAGCTTCGTTAAATTCCAGATTTACTTCTACTTGTCCAGACATAGGATCCTTTGACTCTGTGGCGTTCTTTAAGTCTGCACCACTAATAATAGTTTTACCATCTTCTGTTTTAAATTCTAAAAAAGCAGTTTTAATAATTTCATTGACTGCTTTCTCTGGATCCTGAATACCAGCCAATTCCACGATAATACGGTCTTTACCTTCTTGCTGAATCAGCGGCTCAGAAACACCAAAGGCATTTACCCGACGCTCAATAGTTTCCTTCAACTGATTCATGGTATCAGTATTGACTTTGCCTACTTCCGTATCCTTAGCTTGTATGGTGACATGCACACCACCCTGTAAATCAAGCCCCAATGGTATTCCCTTGGTCAGCGGAAGCCATTTCACATTAGGAAAGATGGGCTGTATGCTAAAAACAGCAATGACAGCTACAGCAATAATAACTGCGACCAGTCTAGTAACGCTGCCCCATTTCATCTCCACTTTTTCCCCCTTTATATGCTACAAATAAACAAAATTAATTATATACCTGCAAAAAACTCCTGTCAATTAACCTATTTCTTAGTTTAGAGCAGTTTTGCACCGTTGATTACTAATTCAAAATTACAGCCCAGGTAGTTAGCCGCCCGCCGGCAAAGCATCATCCTGTTAAGAAATATTTCAAAGTACTCCATTACTGGGCATATCTCAATATCAATATTTAATTCCATGGTTATGGTGCGTTGGTCATCATTGACATAGACAAAGGCATGGGAAGCGGCGTAATTAACTCGATCATGTATATCAAAGGTAGCAAAATCCTGATTCCGTACCCGTGAGCGATGGACATCTGACTTATCTGCCAAGATTAAGGCTGCAGCCACGGGATTTACCGGGTAGCCATATTGCTCCTCATGATTGGCAATGGATGAGGTGACCATACAGACTTCTTCCGGCGGCATTCCCATGTTTAGTAGTAAATTAAAGGCAATATTGGCACCAGAGATGCCATGGTCATTCCGACTGATGACATTGCCAATATCGTGGAGGTAGCCGGCAATGGCTGCTAACTCGCATTCCCGTTGACTTTTCCCCAGTTTTTCCAAAATGTTACGGGATATGCTGGAAACCAAGTTGATATGCCTGTAACTGTGTTCGGTAAATCCCATGACACCTAAATACTCATTCCCCTTGCGAATACAGGCATCCACAATGGGGTTTTCCTTCACATCCTCCAAGGTTATAGCCACACAACCACCCTCCGAAAACGGTTTTTATTAGAAAGACTTGGCTTACGCCAAGTCTTTAGACGCCGGCGGAAGCCTTAGTCTTTCTTATACTTTCGTCAATAGAAATTTTATACTTGTCCTGAAAGTGTTAAAATAGAGTAGGACGAGCCTACTCTACTGTTTACTCAATATCTTTTTTCTCTGTCACTTGGGCAATGGCATTTTTTAAAAGCTCAACATTAACCTTGTCCGCCACTCTGACAATAATAGTGGTGTCTTTAATCTTAACAATTGACCCCATGAGACCCCCAACCGTGACGATACCGTCTCCAACGTTGAGTGATTTCACCATTGCAGCATGTTGTTTCTGTCTTTTTTGCTGGGGCCTGATCATTAAAAAGTACAGAATAGCAAACAATGCTACAATATAAATAATAGAAGCAGTTTGTGGACCACCAAAACTCAATGTATAAACCTCCTTTCTTTGATCTACCTATAAAAATTCTTCCCATGACAGTATTTCCCTGCCATTGGATGAAAATTTAACCAGCATTAAAATGGCTAAAAAATTCTTCACGATATTCTAATAGTCTATCCTCACGAATGGCTTCTCTTATAGTACCCATTAAATGCTGCAAAAAATGCAGATTATGGATAGTTGTCAGACGAATACCCAAAATTTCATCCGTTTTTATCAGATGTCGAATATAGGCTCTGCTATAGTTTTGGCAAGCATAGCAGTCACACTTTTCATCCATTGGCCGGAAATCCCTTGCATATTCTGCATTTCTCACCGTAAGCTTGCCTTTATGGGTAAATACCGTACCATTACGGGCAATGCGGGTCGGCAGAACACAATCAAACATATCTACGCCCCGGATAACTCCCTCAATGAGGCAATCCGGAGAGCCAACACCCATCAGATATCGGGGCTTATTTTGGGGCATAATCGGTATTAAATGATCCAGCACCTCATACATCAGTTCCTTTGGTTCGCCTACGGAAAGTCCGCCGATGCCGTAGCCTGGGAAATCCATAGCAATTAATTCCTTGGCGCTGCGTTCTCTCAGATCCGTAAATACGCCTCCCTGAATGATACCAAATAGGGCTTGATCTTTCCTCTGATGAACTTTTTTACAGCGTTCTGCCCAACGCGTGGTACGTTCTAAAGCAGCCACAGCATATTCCTTCTCACAGGGATAAGGGGCACATTCATCAAAAGCCATAGCAATATCTGCACCGAGAGCTTGTTCTATTTCCATTACTTTTTCTGGGGTAAAAAAATGTTTAGAGCCATCAATGTGGGATCGAAATTCCACCCCATCTTCGGTAATGGTTCGCAAGGGACCTAAACTAAAAACCTGAAAGCCCCCGCTATCAGTCAAGATAGGGCCGTGCCAATTCATGAACTTATGTAAACCGCCTGCTTCCTTGACTAAATCATGACCCGGCCTTAGGTAAAGATGATAGGTATTGCTTAAGATTAGTCTACCACCGGTTTGATAAACCTCTTCCGGGGTCATCGTCTTTACGGTGGCTTGGGTTCCCACCGGCATAAAAATAGGGGTTTCTACCTCTCCATGAGGGGTGACTAGTTTGCCTAACCTTGCTCTGGTGTATTTTTCTTCCTTTTCTATGGTAATTTTTACAGGCATAGTTCCTCCTAAATAATTAACATGGCATCTCCAAAACTAAAGAAGCGATATCTCTCCTGTACCGCCTGTTGATAGGCTGCCAACATTTTTTCTCTTCCTACTAAGGCACTTACTAGCATCAAAAGAGTAGACTTTGGTAAGTGAAAGTTTGTAATTAGGCCATCGATAACTTTAAATTGATAGCCCGGGTAAATAAAGATATTGGTTAGTCCGGAACCGGGCTGAACAATTCCTTCTTCTGTAGTGGAGCTCTCTAGGCAGCGGACACTGGTGGTGCCAACTGCAATCACGCGACCACCCCGCTTTTTGGCCTGGTTAATGGTCTCCGCGGCCTGAGGTGAAATTTCAAAATACTCTTCATGCATCTTGTGTTCAAGGACATTTTCCACTTGCACAGGTCGGAAAGTACCTAAACCTACATGTAATAATACAGTTTCTATTTGTATTCCTTGATTTCTAATATTTTCTAATAGCTCTACTGTAAAATGAAGCCCGGCGGTGGGTGCAGCGGCGGACCCCTCTTGCCGGGCATAGACCGTCTGGTAGCGTTTTTGATCATCCAGGGGCTTTTTAATGTAGGGGGGTAGCGGCATGGTGCCAATCCGCTCCAACACCTCTAAAAAAGGTTCCTGGTGACTAAATTCTATGACTCGACCACCTACCTCTGTATGGTCGATAATGGTTCCTGTCATCAGCCCTTGACCAAAATCCAGTCTTTCACCAATTTTAGCTTTTTTTCCGGGCTTTACCAGCGTCTCCCAACGATTCGGAGCAATTTGGCGCAACAAAAGCACCTCAATTTTGGCCCCGGTAGTCGTCTTAATACCAAAGATCCGGGCAGGCAATACTTTGCTGTCGTTCATTACCAGCACATCTCCGGGTTTTAGATAGTCTAGGATATCTTGAAAAATCCGGTGCCTGATCTGGTCGTTATTTTTATTTACAACCATTAAACGTGATTGATCCCGTTTTACAATAGGCTCCTGGGCGATAAGTTCTTCTGGTAAATGGTAGTCAAAATCAGATAACTGCAAAACACGGTTCTCCTTCAATACGTAAAGCATTTGTAATAGTATTGCAAAATCTTTCCTATTATATAACCACAAAATGGCAATATCAATTCAACATTCATTCGACAATATATGAACATTTCCTGCTTTGGAAGATGATTTATCCTTGTTCATTAACGTCTAAGCAAAAAATTCAGCAGCAAGGTCAAGCCTATACTTAACAAGATTGAAGTGACTACCGGAAAGTAGAAAGTAAAATTGCCTCTTTGTATATGGATGTCACCAGGTAATTTACCTAAACCTGGAATTTTACCGACTAATAAAAGAAGTCCCCCCATGATTACCATTAGAAGCCCAAAAAAGATGAGTAATTTGGCCATGGATGACAAGGGCGTCACTTCTTCTCCCCCTTTTTAGTAGGAACATTTTTTTTTCGGTTGTCGATAATACCGATCCCGTTCACTATAGATACAACCACAATACTGCTGACGATACATCTCTAATTCCTTTGATTTAGCCGTAGCAGCCTTAAAACCAGGACGAAAATCCTCATAATAAAAAGGCACTCCGTACTGTTCTGCTAGGTTTTCACCAATTTCTTTAATCAGCTTGTGGTTTTGAAAGGGGCTTACCAATAAAGTTGTGGAAAAGGCCGCAAAATTTCCTTTTTTGGCTATCTGCGCCGTTTTTCTTAGGCGCATGTGGTAGCACATCTGGCAACGTCTTGTCTCTCGATGCACCACTTCTTGGAGGTATTCATCCAGGCGATAGTCATCATCAAAAATAACCTGCCAGTTCTGCTGCCTGGCATACTCCTCCAACTGATCTCTTCTTTTTTTAAATTCGGTATAGGGATGAATATTGGGATTATAAAATAATCCGTAAACTTCAAAATCCTTCTCCCGCAGACTATCCAGCGGATAAATCGAACAGGGTCCGCAACAGGTGTGTAAAAGTATTTTTTTCATTTACCTTAGACATTCCCTTTATGCAAAATTTTACTCTAGGCAAAAGTATATCCGGGTTGCTAGCGAAATCATTCTCACACCGAAAGCCTTTCTTTAATGGCAAAGATGTCTTTATCATGTTTGTTAACTATGCTCACTGCATAATTAGCATTTAAAGCAACTTCAGAGATAAGGCTAAGGACTTGTTTATGATTATCATCCATCCGAGCAGACTGAGCTAATAGTTCCTCCCGGAATAACTCCTGATTTTTTTTAAGTTCTTTCACATCATTTTTCAGTACTACTACATCCGTTTTAAGCTCTGCCACATTAGTTTTTAGTACTGCTACATCCGTTTTAAGCTCTGCTACATCAGTTTTTAGTATTACTACATCCGTTTTAAGCTCTGCTACATCATTTTTAAGTTCTGCTACATCAGTTCTGGTATCGACTAGTAATGCATTGTTATGACCAACCATTTTAATTAAATCTTCCATTAAAGATTCCAGCCTGGCCAATCTCTCCTCGCTCATCAAAAAATCCCCCTTAAAAGCATTACCCAGTTTACCTGATTATACCATAGACCATTAAAATAAGGTTTCCTGTTCCTGTTTACCGGCCTCTTCCACTTTAATGGGGATACCCAAGTGTTTATAGGCCGCAGGCGTTACAATTCTGCCCCTGGGGGTTCGACTGAGAAATCCCAGCTGCATTAAAAAAGGCTCCAGTACATCTTCCACAGTCTCGGTTTCTTCACTAATGGCAGCAGCTATGGTATCTAATCCCACTGGGCCGCCATTAAACTTTTCAATGACAGCCAGCAATAATGTGCGGTCAGAATGATCCAAGCCTAAAGGATCTACCTCAAAAAACTCCAAGGCCTTGGCAGCTACATCAGAAGTAATCTCCCCCTGTGCCCTTACCTGAGCAAAATCCCGCACACGTTTTAATAGACGATTGGCTATTCTGGGAGTACCACGGGAACGTCGGGCAATTTCTTCAGCTCCGGATGGATCCATGGTAACAGTAAGAATAGTAGCCGCTCGGAGAATAATCCTTGTTAAATCCTCAGGTTGATAGAATTCCAGTCGACTGATGATACCAAAGCGATCTCTCAGCGGTGAAGCCAACATACCAGCTCGGGTGGTAGCACCAATTAGGGTGAATTTAGGCAAATCCAATCGAATGGAACGGGCACCGGGACCTTTGCCCAAGACAATGTCCAGGGCAAAATCTTCCATAGCAGGATATAAAATCTCTTCCACCGCTCTGCTTAAACGATGGATTTCATCAATAAACAGCACGTCGCCCTCAGAAAGATTGGTTAAAATGGCCGCTAAATCCCCTTGACGCTCAATGGCTGGCCCGGAAGTGGTTCGTATGTTTACTCCCATTTCATTGGCTATGATATTGCTAAGGGTAGTTTTTCCCAGACCTGGTGGTCCAAAGAGCAGCACATGATCCAAAGGCTCTCGCCTTTGCCGAGCTGCTTCAATAAAGATGGAAATAGTCTCCTTCGCCTTTTGTTGACCAATATATTCATTTAATTTCTTAGGACGCAGGCTGGTTTCCAAGTCGTTATCCTCATTTTGTATGACAGCCGCTACCAGTCTTTCCGTCATAGTAACCTCCGGTTTACTTTAATGGAGTTAATTCCTTGAGGGCCAATTTAATAAGTCCAGAAACATCCTGCTGGGAATTTTTATGTTGTACTTTGGTGATGGCTTCTCTGGCTTCAGATTGAGAATATCCCAATGTCACCAAAGCAGCCAGAGCATCACCCGCTCCTCCCTGGACAGACATTTCTGCCACGTCCCCTGGGGGCACAATAATCGAACCCTTTAGCTTATCTTTTAATTCTAATAAGATTCGCTGAGCTGTTTTTTTCCCAACACCGGGCACTTTCACCAGTTGGTTAACATCATTTTCCATAATTATGGACCGAAGACGATTAGGAGCTAGACAAGAAAGGACAGCCAATGCTACTTTCGGGCCTACTCCAGCCACGTCTAGTAAGGCCAAAAAACAATCCCGGTGGTCTTCGTCAGAAAAGCCATATAATTGAATACCATCTTCCCTCACTGCCATGTAAGTAAGTAATTTAATCTCTTGACCAGAACCAGGCATTGGGGTTGACAAAGGAACTTGCATTTGATAGCCAATCCCATTTACATCAATCACAGCCCAGCCTGCACCCGAAGTTGCTAGACTTCCTTTAATATAGGCAATCACTTTATTCGACCTCCTGGTGATGAACTCCAGTGGGCATGGCAAATAGCAACTGCCAAAGCATCTGCCACATCGTCAGGTTTAGGAATCTCCTGCAAAGCCAAAAGAGTCTTAACCATAAACTGTACCTGTAGTTTTTCTGCCTTACCATACCCCGTTACTGCTTGTTTAACCTGCAAAGGCGTATATTCTGCTACCGGCAAACCGGTGTTGGCCCCTGCCAACATAGCAATACCCCTGGCGTGACCCACCGCCAGCGCAGTCCGGGCATTTTTATTAAAAAACAACTCTTCTATAGCCATGCAATCGGGCTTATATTGAGTAATTACCTCCATAAGTCCCTGATAGAGATATTTTAGCCGTACGGCTAACGGTAATTCCGGGCCTGTCCTTAGACAATGGTAAGCAATAGATTTATAACTATTACCCTTAGCTTCCACCACCCCATAGCCGGTAATGGCGGTGCCTGGGTCAATTCCGAGAATGATCATATTATGCCCCCAGTTTATTTTACTGGAAACATTATACTACAAACTGCTGTTCTGTTGGGAATAATTTGGCAAGTCTATTCTTGTAGTTCATCCAAATTTTCTAAGGCAGCATTTAAACCATCCTCGCTGGAAAATTCCAGTTCATACCGCAACTTAGCTTGGGTTTCGGGATTCATTTGAAAAAAATCCATGGCTTGCTGAAGTTTTACCTGAAAAGTAGGCTGTAAAGTATTGATGTCAATGTTCTCTTCTATAAAGATTAATTTTTGATTATAACCAAGGGGCCCCTGAAAGATAGCCAATTTATTATTTTGTATCCCAAAATGCCGGAAGGAACTGTGATAATTGCAAAAATCATTCACTTTGGTCTGGGCTAAAAAATCATTTTTAAGTCTTACTACTGAATAGCCTTTAGTTGCATAGTGATTATTTAATCCCTGCTCTGTTTTGATATTTAAGGAACCAGCCGTTCTTCTGGCCACCTCTTGTACATCGCCACAGACATATACCCGTTCCTCCCTAATCACCACATCTTGAAAAATATCAGAGCCAGGTTGTTGTGCTATTGCTTGTAGAATCGTTGAATTGTTAAACATACCGGAATTGCTGATAAAACCCACTCCTACTAAAATAAGCACTACCAGAATAGCCAAACTCCAGGTTATTTTCTTATTCATACTAACCACTCCTTTAACTGGTTAGTATTGCCATAAGCAAAAAGGAATATTCACCAAAGGCCCATCGCTAAAAAAGAAGTGACACAAAAAAACATTTTTGCGTCACTCTCTTTCGCTATTCTTCTAGCTCAAAATTTGTATAAACCGCCTGTACATCATCATTATCTTCCAATAAGTCGATCATCTTTATCATTTTTTCTGCCTCTTCACCCAGTACTTTTACAGTGGTTTGGGGCACCATGGTGATTTCAGCATCAGCAACGGGGACACCCTGCTCAAGTAAGGCCGCTTTAACCGTAGCAAATTCCTCTGGTTCCGTGATAATCTCGAAACTATCCTCTTCTACCTTTACATCCTCTGCACCGGCTTCTAAAGCAGTTAGCATCATCTCATCTTCGCTAAGTTTGGTTTCAGATCGATCAATAATAATCATACCTTGTTCCTTAAACATCCAACCGACGCATCCTGTTTCCCCTAGGTTGCCTCCGTGTTTAGAGAGAATATGACGTACCTCACCGGCTGTACGGTTACGATTATCGGTAGCAACGTGAAGTAGTATAGCAACCCCGCCTGGGCCATATCCTTCATAGCTAAACTCCTCAAAGTTGGCTCCTTCACCACCGCCAACTCCCTTTTGGATGGCCCGTTGAATATTATCATTCGGGATGTTTGCCACCTTAGCTTTCTCAATGGCCGCCTTAAGCCTCATATTCCCGACAGGGTCACCACCACCGTTCCTAGCGGCAATAATAATCTCTTTAGATATTCTGGTAAAAACCTTGCCTCTTTGAGAATCTACTTTCGCTTTCTTACGTTTGATGGTGGCCCACTTGGAATGTCCGGACATAACCAACCCTCTTTCTGTAAAGATAAACAACTCGAAAAAAGCTTGGTTTCAACCCAATGGGCAAAACCTAGCTTCGTAGTACAAAAATATTCTTTAAAATTCTGGAGGAATGGGGGGCATATGTCTTTTATGCTCTCTCTTCTTTTCCAGGGTTTGGATTGTTTTTTTCACAGGCTCCGCTACGTCACCATGCAGTATATAACGATCTAGATCTTTATAGGAAAAGCCCATTTCCTGTTCATCACAATGACCAAACCATAATCCGGCGGTGGGAGCCTTATCAATAATACACTGGGGAACTCCCAACTCCCTGGCTAGCTCTCTAACCTGGAACTTTACCAAATTAGCAAGGGGCTTCAAATCCACCCCGCCATCACCATACTTCGTATAGTGACCAACAACACGTTCCGCTTTGTTTTCGGTACCTACAACTAAATAGTTGTTTGTAGCAGCCAAGAAATATAACGTAAGCATCCTTAATCTGGGTTTAATATTGGCGATCGTTAATTCACAGCTAGTAACATCATATTCTTGTCCTGTAAAACGATGAACAAACCAGTCAAAGGGTTGATCCAAGTTAATTTCCTGATAGGGTATTGAGAAGGTCTCAGCAACAAGTCTGCCATCTTGAGCGTCCTGCGGGTTACTATAACAGGGTAAAATTACACCTAGTACAGAATTTGGATAAGCTCTTTTGCATAATGCAGCAACACAAGCCGAATCAATCCCCCCGCTTAAACCTACTACAGCACCCTGGGCACCTGCCTTTTCAATCTCTTCTTTAATCCAGTGAGTTAGTTTAGCTGCTATATCCTTCATGACTCTGGACAAGCCCCCTTAGGCCATTGTTAAATTTATCATATCATATCCTAAGCTTGCGGTGCAAACACAAAGCAATATGGAGAAAAACTTCACAATCAAAAGATATTTTAATAAAATAAATTTTCATTATATTCTGATTTGCCACACTGTTTAAACTAGTAAATATAGTTATACTATTGTTTCAATTTGTATAGAATTTTGTACGTTTATTTCGAGAATTCCTATTCTTTAATTGACAATCCATAATTTGCAAGCCTATAATATATTCAGAATGTTTAACCTTTAAAAACAATTTAGGCAACAAGAAATCATTTAAAGAAGTTATCATTTACTTTCTTTAAATTGCTAGCATTATTACCATTATAGCCTGTCTTTATTTTTTTCTAAAGCTATTTTTATTGTCCAATTGATTGTCTAGATATCTAAACACTATTGCTAATTAAGTTAATTCATAAACGAAATATTTTTTTGCTTTATAAATAGCATTATTATATAAAAAGGAAATGGAATAATTCTTTCTTCTCTTACTTTAATCCTATGAAAAGAGGTGGTTGAAGAAATTCCTCACAAAACGTTTTTAACTAGATAGTTAGGGTTTTTTACACCAAAGGGGGGTTTATGATGGAAAATAAAGAGATAAAATTTTTAAGACTACAACAAATTATTGATTCACACGAAGGTAAGGTTTCTCATCTTATCGCTATTTTGCAAGAGTCACAAGCTGAATATGGTTACCTCCCCAAAGAGGTACTCACTTACATTGCCACAGCTATGAGCGTTTCTCCTGCCACTGTGCTAGGTGTGGCTACTTTTTATGCTCAATTTTCGCTAATTCCCAAAGGTAAATACGTAATTCGTGTATGTGATGGAACTGCCTGTCACGTACGGGGCTCTGAACCTATTATGATGGGCTTGCGGAAGGAATTGAATTTGTCTGCAGACAAACCAACCGATGATGATTTAATGTTTACACTTGAGACTGTCTCCTGCTTAGGTGCATGCGGATTGGCTCCGGTCGTTGTAGCCGATGAAGAAGTTCACGGGCAAATGACACCGGATGGTATATTAGAAGTTGTTAAAAAATTGGCATCCGCTGCCAGTGAAAACTAAGGGGGGACCATAGATGCTGAAATCACGTGAAGAATTAATAAGCCTGCAGAAAAAAGCCAAAGCTGCACTGGATCAAGAAAAAATGCGCATCTTGGTCTGTGCCGGTACCGGTTGTGTAGCCAATGGATCTTTAAAAGTATATGAATCTCTGAAAAAGCTCATTGCCGAAAAAGGTTTGCTGGCTGAGGTTAATTTAGTTGAAGAAGTAAGCCATGAAGGTATTGGCGTTAATATCAGTGGTTGCCATGGTTTTTGCCAGATGGGCCCCTTGGTACGTTTTGAACCCTCTGGTTTACTATATTGCAAAGTTCAGGAGTCTGACTGTGAAGAAATCATAGAAGCCTCTGTTGCCAATGATTCTGTCGTGGAACGTTTACTCTATGTCAACCCTGCCACTGGCGAGTCTGTTAAGACCCAAGATGAAATTCCTTTTTATAAACGCCAACAGCGCGTTACTTTGAAAGATTGTGGTCGTATTGACCCTGATGATATCAATGATTACATCGCTCATGGCGGCTACCAAGCCATGGCTAAAATATTATTTGAATTGAAACCGGAAGATGTAGTTAAGGAAGTTTTAGATTCTGGCCTACGCGGTCGGGGTGGCGGTGGTTTCCCCACCGGACGTAAGTGGTCCTTTGCTGCCTCACAACCAGGTCCGAAAAAATACGTTATCTGTAACGGAGACGAGGGTGACCCGGGTGCTTTTATGGATCGTTCCGTCATGGAAGGTAACCCACACTCTGTTTTGGAAGGTATGATGATCGCCGGCTTTGCCATTGGTGCTGACGAAGGTTATATCTATGCCCGCGCCGAGTATCCTCTGGCTATTAAGCGTATGCGTAAAGCGATTGCTGATGCTGAGGCCCTTGGTGTGCTTGGCCAAGGTGTTCTGGGAACTGACTTTAACTTCAAGATTAATATTAAAGAAGGTGCCGGCGCCTTTGTTTGTGGTGAGGAAACTGCTCTGATCGCCTCCATTGAAGGTGAACGCGGTATGCCCCGTCCCCGTCCTCCCTTCCCTGCTGTTAAAGGACTTTGGGCTTGTCCAACCATTATTAATAACGTAGAGACCTTGGCTAACTTATCAGCCATTATTCTAAATGGTGCTAGCTGGTTTAAGGGTTTTGGTACACCCAGTAGTGCTGGTACCAAGACCTTCGCCTTGGCCGGACAAATTCAAAATACCGGCTTAGTAGAAGTTCCCATGGGCATGACCCTGCGGGAGATTGTTTTTGATATCGGTGGTGGCTTGCGAGAAGGCAAAAAATACAAGTCTGTCCAAATCGGCGGTCCTTCTGGCGGTTGCTTAACGGAAGATAAATTGGATTTACCTTTGGATTATGATGAACTCCTAAAGGTTGGTGCCATGATTGGTTCCGGCGGTTTGGTAGTAATGGGTGATGACACTTGTATGGTAGAAACTGCCAAGTTCTTTATGGGCTTTGTGCAGAATGAATCCTGCGGTAAGTGTGTCCCCTGCCGAGAAGGTACCAAACAACTGCTGGCCCTCTTGACTAAAATTACTGAGGGTAAAGGAACTGAGTCCGATTTAGATTTGTTGGCAGAACTGGCACAAAACGTCAAAGATGGTTCCCTCTGCGGCCTTGGTAAAACCGCTCCTAACCCGGTTTTAACCACTCTCCGTTACTTCCGTGACGAATATCTTGCACACGTCAGAGACAAAAAATGTCCTGCCGGTGCCTGTCAGGCCTTAAAAGAATATTACATTGTTCCGGAAAAATGCAAAGGCTGTACTGTGTGCTCCAGGGTGTGTCCTGCTGATGCCATTACCGGAGATAAAAAGCAGCCCCATGTTATCAATGTAGATCTTTGCCTGAAGTGTGGTGCCTGCATGGAAAAATGCAAGTTTGGCTCCATCATTATCAGGTAAATGCTTAGATACTGAGAAAGGGTGTGACGTGATGAGTGGTAAAATAACCATAAATGGTCAACTTATAGATTTTACTGATGAAAAGAATATTCTAGCCGTGGCACGCAACGCTGGTATTGATATTCCTACCCTTTGCTACCACCCAGAATTAACGATTGTTGGTGCCTGCCGTTTATGTGTGGTAGAGATTGAACGGATGGGGATACAGGCCTCTTGCTCCACTGCTCCAGCAGACGGTATGGTGGTATACACAAATTCTGAAAAAGTCAATAAAGTACGTAAAATGGTTCTGGAGTTACTGCTGGCCAATCACGACCGTGAATGCACTACCTGTGATTCCAGTGGTGCCTGCAAACTGCAAAAATATGCCAGTGACTATGGTATCAAACGGTTGCGTTACCCCAACCGTGCCCAAATGCTACCTTTAGATGTTTCTAGCTTATCGGTAGTACGTGATCCTAATAAATGTATTTTATGCGGACTCTGTGTACGCGTCTGTAAAGAAAAGCAAGGTATTGGCGTTTGGGATTTCAAAAACCGTGGGTCTCGTAC
Organism: uncultured Desulfotomaculum sp.; assembly: GCA_946411205.1. Lineage (GTDB taxonomy): Bacteria > Bacillota > Desulfotomaculia > Desulfotomaculales > Desulfotomaculaceae > Desulfotomaculum. The sequence continues at coordinate 32,934 of CAMKDG010000013.1, read as the reverse complement.
TGAAATTGTAGCAGCCATGGACCAGCCTCTTTCTGAGTCTGCCTGTATTAACTGCGGCCAGTGCATTGCTGTATGCCCTTGTGGTGCTTTAACCTCTAATTCCTCTGCTATCCAAGAGGTTTGGTCTGCTATTCGCGATCCCAAGAAAACCGTCGTCTGCCAGATTGCTCCCGCCCCCCGGGCTGCACTAGGCGAAGAATTTGATCTTGGTTCCGTGGAAGTTACCGGTAAAATTGTATCTGCTTTACGAAAAGTTGGCTTTGATAAGGTTTTTGATACCGTATTCACAGCCGATATGACCACCATTGAAGAGTCTAATGAATTCCTGGGTCGTTTGGTGAAGGGAGAAAACCTGCCCCTCTTTACCTCCTGTTGCCCTGGTTGGGTTAAATATGCCGAACAATTCCATCCTGAGCTGCTGAATAATCTTTCATCCTGCCGTTCACCTCAGCAGATGTTCGGTTCCTTATTGAAAAAGAAATACGCCAAAGACTTGGGCGTTGCACCGGAGGATCTATTTGTCGTCTCCATCATGCCTTGTACCGCTAAGAAGTATGAAGCCAAGCGTCCTGAATTTATGACTGAGGGTTCCTATGACGTAGATGCTGTGTTAACCACCGTGGAAACAGCCCGTCTGTTCCGGGAAGCCGGTATCATTTTCAAAAATTTAGAAGACTCTAGGTTTGATCAACCGATGGAGCAAGCCACCGGTTCCGGTGTTCTCTTCGGTGCCACTGGCGGCGTAATGGAATCGGTAGTTCGTTATGTTGCGGGTAAGCTTCTCAATGCTGAGGGACGGGTTGATGTAGAATTTACTCGTGGTATGGAAGATACCAAGATAGCCAGCATCAACGTAGGTGACAACAAATTAACCTTGGCCGTGGCCAATGGTTTAGCTGCTGCTGAAGCACTGATTGAAAAGATTCAATCCGGTGAATTGAATGTTCATGCTGTTGAAATCATGGCTTGTCCCGGTGGTTGTGTAGGTGGTGGCGGACAGCCCTTCCAAAATAATAGCGAACATCGGTTAGCCAGAGCCAAGGAAATCTACAATATTGATTCAAAGTTGGTTCTGCACAAAGCTCAAGATAACGAAGATCTTGACAAGATTTTTGAAAAATACTGGAACGGTTGCTGCAACCATGAGACTCACCACGACCTTCACACTCATTACCAAGCGAAAAAACGTATCGCCGGTAACGAAATCGTTATTAAGGATGGCGAAGGTCCGGAAATTACGGTTTGTTTGGGTGAAGGCTGCCTGAAGAAAGGTTCCCTAGCCATCGTCGAAAAACTGGCTAACCTACCCGTTAAGGTAAAAGGAGCTTTCTGCTTGGAAAGCTGTGGTGAGGGTATCTCTGTTAAGGTAAATAACGAGATCCTCCATGTTACCGAGGACAATGTAATAGACTCGATTAAGGCCAAGTGCGGTTGCAGTTGCGGCTGCTGCTCATAGTATAAATATTATGAATCCTGGGTGCTAACAGTAGTTAGTACCCACTTTTTTATGATAAAATAGATTTGGTGATGAATATGACGAAAAAACATTTAACTTTACTCATTGGACCTGCTAAATATCCCGAAGACGACCAAAGAATGGTCACTATGTTCTTAGCGGAAGCAGGGAAAAAAATTATCTGTGGCTCCAGCACTGCCAACATGGTTTCTCGGCTCTTGCCTCCGGAACAAAGATTGGATAATGTCAATGATTTGCTCCTGGTTACCGATGGCACTGTCATGTTAAGTGAAGTGCTGGATATCTTTATGAATCAGGATCAAGCAGAGGCTTCCTCTTCCCCAAATGACGCCAACATCCTGGCTGCTGCTTTAACGGAGGCCGCATCTATCTCTTTTTTAATCGGCATGGCGGTTAATAAATCTCAGCGAAGCTTAAGCTTACCAGCTAAACCTATCGTAAAAAGCCGGTTTGCCAGGGAACTGGTGGAGATCCTAAAAAATAGGGGCAAACAAGTAATGGTGGAGTATTTTTAACTCCACCATTTTCATTATATTCATATATAATTAAAAAATACTATTCTAACACTATACTTTGTCGAAATATTGCTGGTAAAATCCACGCAAAACTACTTGACGCTCACGAACGTTCTAGGTTAGAATTGTTATAGTTAAAATTGTTTGAATATTTATAATGTTTAAAGAAGTGATACTTGTCTAATTTAAATAAGAATTGTGTCATTTGTCAGACAGTTTTAACTGCAATAAAGCAATAGAATATTAGTAATGGAGGTGTGACAGTTGCTTACTCAACAACTGATCAACGGGCAAATCCTCATCACGAACATTGCCAAATACTCCATCACCAGTGGTAGTACTGTAATCGTACCAAAATTCGAACCATGTATTGACGCTTATGAGCAATATGTTTTCATGGATTCTCAAGAAAAAAAAGAATTGCGCCCATCCTTTGATTGTTATGGTCAATTAATTTGCCTATCCTAAATACCTCGTTCATTCTGTAAAAGTTTGCGACACGAAAAGGTCATATTCAGAATCTTTCATCATAAAATTCATTACACACTAATTGTATTACTACCAAACTATTGAATTTACCTTTCGGTTAATGTATTCTCAGCCGGGAAAATCAATTTTTGGAAGGTGGTGGTTCTTAAGTCAGTCTTTTGATTCGTTACTTTTAGGGGTTTTGTGGTGAGGTAGCAAAATAAAAAAGAGATGCTACCTTTCTTTCCACGGATTTGCAGTACAGGCCTTACCGTTTTTAAAACAAGCCCTCCAGGGCGTACAACTACGTAACCTTCGAAAGGAGGAACCATTGCATGGGTGCAGAGTGCAAATGCAATTGCGACCAAGAGAAAAAGCTGGATGCATTGTTTGCTCAATATAAGGGCAATTCTAACGGCCTTATTGTAGTGATGGCCGCCATCCAGGAAGTACATGGCTACTTACCAAAGGATTCCTTAGTGAAAACCGCCGAAGAATTAGGCGTTCCCCTTAGTGATGTTTATGGGGTTGCCACCTTCTATGCGGCCTTCAGTCTGCGTCCCAGGGGTAGACATTGCGTTAACCTTTGTCTGGGAACCGCGTGCTACGTTAAAGGCGCTCCAGATGTACAAACAATGCTGGAACAAGAAATGGGCATTAAAGCTGGCAATACCACTGAGGATCGTCGCTTTAGCCTGGATTTAGTAAGATGTTTAGGTGCTTGTGGCATTGCACCTGTCTTAACTGTCAACGGTGAAGTTTATCCCCGTATGACAGCAGAAAAAGTAACCGAAATATTGGCCAAATATGAATAATACCTCCAGGGAGGTGAAATATATGAATTTTGCTGAACTCGAATTAGTAAGAGCAACTGCAAAGGAATCTATTAAATTGCGTTTGGGTGAAGACTCCTCTGATAACTTCAAATATCACGTTCTGGTATGCGGTGGTACCGGTTGTTTATCAATTGGTTGCCAAAATACCCTGGATGCATTCCAAAAGGCTGTTGACAGCCACGGTTTACAAGATTCTGTAAAAGTGGTGGTAACCGGCTGTATGGGTACCTGTGAAATGGGTCCTGTGATTACCGTATTTCCTGAAGGTTATTACTACTGCCGGGTACAACCAGAAGATGCAGAAGAAATCGTTACTTCTCATTTAAAAGAAGGAAAAGTTGTTGAACGCTTATGCTATCATGCTGCCGATGGTTCTGTACAGACTCGTAAGTCGGACATGACCTTCTTCAAGAAGCAAAAACGCAATGCTCTGCGTAACTGTGGTTTGATTAACCAAACCTCCCTTGAAGAATACATCGCCATGGATGGTTTTAAAGCCCTGGCCAAAGTCCTACAGAGTATGACCCCTCAGCAGGTTGTAGATGAAGTGAAAAAATCCGGTCTGCGTGGCCGCGGCGGTGCTGGCTTCCCCACCGGAGTAAAATGGCAATTTGTTTTGGATCAGCAAGCTGATCAAAAATATATTGTTTGTAATGGTGACGAAGGTGATCCAGGTGCTTTTATGGATCGTTCGGTACTGGAAGACGATCCCTACTCCGTCATCGAAGCCATGACCATTGGCGGCTATGCAGTTGGTGCCAGTCACGGTTTCGCTTATATTCGCTTAGAATATCCCAGAGCCATTGATCACTATAACAAAGCTCTGTGCCGTGCCAGAGAAGTTGGTTTACTGGGCAATAACATCCTAGGAACCGACTTTAGTTTCGATATCGAAATTCGTGTTGGTGCCGGTGCCTTTGTCTGCGGCGAAGAAACTGCCTTGCTCGCCTCTATCGAAGGTCGTCGTGGTGAACCTCGTCCACGTCCCCCCTTCCCTGCTGTTTCAGGTCTGTTTGCTAAGCCCACCGTTATTAATAACGTTGAATCTTGGGCTAACATCTGCCCTATTATTATCAATGGCGGTGATTGGTACGCTTCTATGGGTACCGAAAAGAGTAAAGGTACCAAGGTATTCACGCTGGCTGGTAAGATTACCAATACTGGTTTAGTGGAAATTCCCCTGGGTCTGACCCTACGGGAAATGGTTGAAGATATCGGTGGTGGTGTACCCGGTGGCAAAGCTTTTAAGGCTGCCCAAACCGGAGGTCCCTCAGGTGGCTGTATACCTGCTGCTTATCTAGATACCCCCATTGATTATGAAAACCTGGCTGCCCTAGGTTCCATTGTAGGTTCCGGTGGTATGATTATCGTTGATGAAGGAACCTGTATGGTCGACTTAGCCAAATTCTATCTGGGCTTCACTCAGGATGAGTCCTGTGGCAAGTGCACTCCCTGCCGTATTGGTACCAAGAGAATGCTAGAAATTCTCGAACGTATTACCAAAGGGTTAGGTAAGGAAGGCGATTTGGAACTGTTAGTTGAACTGGCCAACTCCATTAAGGCATCTGCTCTGTGTGGACTGGGTCAAACTTCTCCGAACCCCATCCTCAGTACTTTGCGTTACTTTAAAGATGAGTTTGAAGCTCACATCAAAGATAAAAACTGCCCGGCGGGAGTTTGTAAAATGCCCCGTAAAGGCCTAAAATCCTAGAGGATAGGAGGGAAAAGGCATATGGCAACCGTGACACTTACCATTGACAATGTAAAATTGGAAGTTGAGCAGGGTACTAGCATATTAGATGCCGCGAAACAAATCGGCATCAATATCCCTACTCTGTGCTATATGAAAGAGATTAATGCCATCGGCGCATGTCGTATTTGTGTGGTTGAAGTACAAGGCGCCCGGGCCCTCCAGGCAGCTTGTGTAACTCCTGTAACAGAAGGAATGGTTGTAAAAACCAATTCAGCCGTTGTTAGGGCTTCCCGCAAGATGACATTAGAATTAATACAATCCAACCACCCGCAGGAGTGCAATACCTGCCTGCGCAACAATAACTGTGAATTACAAGCCTTGTCTGAAGCAATGAGACTTACGGAAATTCGTTTTGTTAGACCGGCGCAAAGCCATAGCAAAGACGATATTGATAATTCCTCCCCCTCTATTGTTCGTGATCCGCGCAAATGCATCCTTTGCCGTCGTTGTGTAGCCGTCTGTGAAAAGGTTCAGGGAATTAAGTGCATTAGTGCTGTGAACCGTGGTTTTGAAACCATTGTTGCTCCTCCCTTTGATCAGGGTCTAAATGATGTAAACTGTGCTATGTGTGGCCAGTGTTCCTTAGTTTGCCCCACCGGTGCCATTACTGAAGTGGATGATACCGGCAAGGTATGGCGGGCTCTGGATGCCAATAAGCACGTACTGGTACAAACTGCACCTGCCGTACGGGTAGCCATTGCAGAAGAATTCGGTATGGAACCCGGTACTGTTAGCACTGGTAAACTGGTTGCGGCTCTGCGTCGCCTAGGCTTTGACAGTGTCATGGATACAGACTTCACTGCCGACTTAACCATCATTGAAGAAGGGAACGAGTTCATCAAGCGTGTCACCGAAGGTGGTGTGCTGCCGATGATTACTTCCTGTAGCCCCGGTTGGATTAAATACATTGAAATGTATTATCCTGACCTATTGGCTCACCTGTCTACTTGTAAATCGCCGCAGCAAATGTTTGGTGCCTTGGCTAAGACCTTCTATGCTGAGAAGAAAGCCATTGACCCTGCCAGCATTTACAGCGTATCCATCATGCCTTGTACTGCTAAAAAGTTTGAGGCTGGACGTGATGAACTTACTGACAGCGGCTATCAAGATGTTGATGTTGTACTTACCACTCGTGAATTGGCCCGTATGTTGCGCGAAATCGGCATTGATTGGGAAAGCTTGCCCGATGAAGATTACGATGCTCCCATGGGTCTCTCCACCGGTGCTGCAGTTATCTTTGGTGCCACTGGCGGTGTAATGGAAGCTGCCGTACGTACTGTTTATGAAGTTATCACCAAAGAAGCGATGCCTGATATTAATTTGACACCTGTTCGTGGTATGGAAGGCATTAAGGAAGCTACCTTAAAGGTTGGCGATCTGGAAGTAAAAGTTGCTGTGGCCCATACTCTGGGTAACGCTCGTAAGCTGTTGGATAAGATCCGCGCCGGTGAAGCTGATTACCACTTTATCGAAATCATGTGCTGTCCTGGTGGCTGCATTGGTGGCGGCGGTCAGCCCATTCCTACCAACCTGGAGATTCGCCTCAAGCGTATTGCCGGTACCTATAAGGCTGACGAAGATCTACCGATCCGTAAGTCTCACGAGAACCCAGCCATCACGGCTATTTACGAAGAATTCTTAGGCCAGCCTCTGGGTGAAAAATCCCATAAACTGCTGCATACCCACTATGTTCCCCGCGGCGTTTATAGAAAACCCGAAGGTTTACCTGATAAAGTTCCCAGTGGTGATCATCACTAAAAATCTTGAGGGCTTGCATTTTTGCAAGCCCTCAGCTTGTTAAAAAACTAGCAGTATGCAGGTAGGCTAGCTATTCCGTAGTCGGAGGAGCAAAGTTCGCCCCTACTATAACCAAAAGACAGTCTTGCCAAATAGTCTTGCCCTAGTTAAACTAACTACGCCTACTGCCTAAGACCTATGGCCTATGACAAGCAGGGGGAGTGTCGCAAAAAGTAGTTTTGCGACACTCCCCCTCTTTTTATCTTATAGCAACTGAATTAACCTATAATGCAGACTGAGGAGAATTATATTTCCAGTTGCATTCTTCCATATCTTTAAAGAACGTAACAACTGCTTTTACTAATACTTCTTCCATTAGTTTACCTTTTTCCTGTGTAGCCTTTGTAGGATCACCTGTGGCACCACAGTCAGTCAATTCAGCAAAGTTCCACTTAATATCTACACTGCCCGGCAAATTGGGAACAACCCCCCGGGCATGTTCCATCTCAACCAATTCCGGAAACAAAGCTAAGCCAATGGAGGTTTCTCCTTCACCAGCATGACCAAGGCCATCCCATACTTCAAAAGTGTTGGCAGGCAGTAGTTTACCAGCAGTTACCCACCAGGCATCCAAGGAGACTATTTTTGTTTCGGGATATTCCATTTTAATGGATCTGGCAGCCACCTCAATAGGAGCTATATTTCCATCATGTCCGTTCATAATAAAGATTTTTTTAATCCCATTTTTAATGACAGAAGTCATTATATCCTTTAATACCGCTATTAATGTTTCATAGCGCAGCGTGAGGGTAAAGGGAAAGTGGGAGTAGTGTTCACTTACCCCAACATTGATCGGGGGCAAAACCAGCAAACCGGGCACCTCGGCAGCTACCTTTTCAGCCAACAGGGAGGAGACAAAGGTATCTGTACCAAAGGGTAAGTGAAAGCCATGGTTCTCACAGGAACCAACTGCTAAAATTGCTTTGTCATATTTACTACCATTTAAATATTGATGCCCCGTCATTTTCTGAAGAATGCTCATAGTAAATACCTCCTTCTAAGTTAGAAAGACTTGGCTTACGCCAAGTCTTTGACGTACCCTATAGGGCATAATCTAAAAGGCCATATAACCTTATAGCTCACAGGCAGGCAAGCAGGCCGAAGCCTTAGTTTTTTCAAAAGTGATAAAAAGCAGGTTAGGGTAACCGTAATTACGCCCAACCTGCTACTTACTATCTACTAATTAGGGAGTAACTTCTTTAATTAAGGCAAACTTGCCATCTTGTACTTTTAAAATAGAAACAGATTTCTTAGGTACACGTTTGCCATCGGCATAGGTAATGCTACCAGTAACCGCTGCAAAATTATTGGTTTGCATCAAAGCTTCCCGAATAGCTTTCGGGTCTGCAGAATCGGCTCTCTTGATAGCATCTGCAATGAGCTGCATGGTATCGTAACCGAGGGCTGCAAAGGCGTTTTCAGGCTCTTTATTGTACTCAGCTTTATAAGCATCTACGAACTTCTTAACTTTTTCTCCATCACTATTTAAGCAAGTGTGGGTTGCGAAGTAAGTATCAACCTCGGCACCCTTACCACCCAGTTCAATCAACAGAGGAGTGTCAAAGCCATCGCCGCTGATAACAGGGATATTTACGCCGGCGTCACGCAGTTGCTTAACAATGGGACCACAATCGGAAGGTCCGGAGGAAATAAACAATACCTCGGGCTTTTCTTTAAGGGCCTTTAAGCGGGTAATCTGAGCAGAGAAATCCTGATCCCCGGTTTTAAAGGTATCTTCTAGCAGGATTGCGCTGTCACCATTTTTACTCTTAAAACGCTCTTCAAAAAAGGCTGCCAGGTTCATGGTAAAGTCCATAGCAGTGTCTTTTAAAACATACGCTTTTTTAGCCTGTAAAGCATCTACCGCATAGTCCGCAGCAGCATAAGCCTGGGCATCATCACCAAAAGCAGCCATAAAGAAGAAGTCACCCACTTGCTCTGGCATGCTGGGCAGTGTGGCACCAGAAGTGACAAAGGGAACTCCGGCAGTCTGAGCGATAGGGCCAGCGGCTAAAGCATAATTGGAATCACTAAAGCCAGCAATGGCAGATACTTTTTCTACATCTACCAATTTCGAGGCAGCGTTCGTGGAGGCAGTTTGGTCTGTCTTACCGTCAATACTAACAACTTCGATCTTTTTACCATTTATTCCACCAGCAGCATTAATCTCTTTGGCAGCTAATTTAAAACCATTGAGAGATGGACCATCCAGAGAAGCCTGGGCCCCTGTCACATTATAGATGGCACCAATTTTAATAACGTCGCCACCGCTCTCCCCAGCTTGCTTAGGCTGTTCTTTTTCTTGGGAACCACCGCAACCAGTCAGCGCCATTCCCAATACCAGTGAGAAAAGTAAGACCAAGAGTTTTTTCACTTTAATTATCCTCCTTTATTTTTAAGCCTACTTTAGAAAAGATTATTTCTTGATGAATCACCTCCTGAATAAAATAAAATGCCTAATTTTCCATTTGATTCATGCTATCCCACTTTTTCTTCTTCAATAGATTCCAGCTAAATTCTCTTGAGCCAACGATACCTTTAGGCCGCACAATAATGACAATAATCAGAACAACGGATAGTACGATTTGACTGATCCCATACAAAGGAGGAATGCTGATTCCCCCGACGGTAATGCCAACTTCCAAATTGCGCAGCAGTTCTGGGACTAAGGTCATTAGGGAGGCCCCTACTACCCCGCCGGTGATGCTACTCATACCACCGATAACGGACATTACCACCAATGAAAAGGTACGGTCGTAGGAGAAGGAAAGAGGTGTAACCACCGTGATTAAATGTGCCCACAGAGCACCACCAATGCCTGCAAAAAAAGCACCTACACAAAAGGCCAACAAGCGGTACTTCGTTAAATTAACCCCCATCGCCTCCGCAGCTAAATCATCTTCGCGGATAGCCATCATTCCTCTACCATAGGCTGAGTTAATAATACGCCACACAACATAGATGGTAATACAGGTAAAAATCCATACCCACCAAGTATTGGTATATTGAATAAGGCCATTAATTCCTCTGGCACCCCGGGTAATGCTTTGTAACTGGGTAATAACCACTTGTATCACCACCAGAAAACCTAGCGTGGCCACAGCTAAATAATGTCCTCTCAGACGAAGCACAGGATAACCGATGATCAGGGCACAGATAGCAGCCACTAAACCGCCAACAAGTAATGAAGGCAAAAAACTTAATTCCAAAGAACCTAGCCACTTCGGAAGTTCTGGTAAAATAATTGCTTTCTTCGCCAAGGGTAATGATAAAATGGCAGCCACATAGGCGCCAACCGCCATAAAGCCTGCATGTCCTAAAGAAAAAACCCCGCAGAAGCCATTGGTTAGGTTAAGGCTGACGACCAAGGCAATATTGATGCCAACCAAATTGATTATCCGCATGTAGTAGGGGCTTAACAGCATATTACAAATAAACAGGGCAACGAACAGAGCCGCCAGAGCCAGTAGGGTGTAAAGCTTCTTCTTTTGAAGGTTCATCATACCTTTCTCCCTTCAGCAGAGCCGAGAATACCGTTGGGGCGTAGGAGCAGCACTAAAATTAACAAAATAAAGACAAAGGCATCGCGGTATCCGGTATACTCTATTGGTAAAAAACCGACTAATAAAATTTCAAATAACCCTAGTAAATACCCCCCCAGCACAGCACCGGGAATACTGCCAATACCACCGATAACCGCCGCCACAAAGGCCTTAAGGCCAGGGATAAAACCCATTAATGGATCAATTCTGCCGTACTGTCCCCCCAGCATAATCCCTGCCACAGCCGCCAGTGCAGAACCGATAGCAAAGGCAATGGCCACCACAATATTGATATCTATCCCCATCAGACGTGCTACTCCAATATTTTCTGAGCAGGCCCGCATGGCAGTACCCAGCCGGGTATTCTTAACAAAAAAGGTCAATAAGATCATCAGAAGAACCGCCACACCCACCGTAAGAAGGGTCATATTATTAAAGGTCACACCAGCCAGCTCATGATTCTTGGCAAAAACCTCTGGAAAAACGAATTTTCTTGGTTGGGCACTAACCGTCAAGATGCCTAGATTTTCTATTAAAATAGACAGAGCGATGGAGGTAATTAACATCGATTCCTCACTGGCAGTTCTTAACGGACGATAGGCAATTCGTTCCACCAGCATACCGATTAGGGCGGCAAAACCCATTGCCAAAAGTAGACCTACCACCAGAGGAACCTTACCGGAGAGAAAAATAAATAAGGCACAATAACTACCAATCATTAAGATATCACCATGGGCAAAGTTAATTAGGCGGAGAATGCTATAGGTAATAGAAAAACCGATGGCTACCAAAGCATAAATGCTCCCTAAACCAATGCCGTTGACAATTTGCTGCAATAAATATGTACTGTCCATGGATTAACCCCCTAAATAGGCACGTTTAACTTCTTCATTGGAAAGCAATTGTTCAGGGGTGCCCTCCAGCTTAATGGTCCCAGTTTCCAGGACATAGGCACGATCGGCGATGCCCAGTGCCTGAAAAGCATTTTGCTCTACCAATAATACGGTGCGTCCCTGTTCTTTAATTTTTTTAATAACATCAAATATTTGCTCCACTATTAAGGGTGCCAACCCCAAGGAGGGTTCATCAAAAAGAACTAGCTTCGGACGGGACATTAAGGCCCGGCCAATGGCCAGCATTTGCTGTTCTCCCCCAGATAATGTCCCTGCCGATTGGGATCGCCGTTCTACCAGGCGGGGAAAGGTACTATAAATCCATTCCAAATCCCTTTTTACTTCCTCCTTGTCCTTCCGACGAAAGGCACCCAATTCAAGATTCTCTTTAACACTTAATCGTCCAAAAACCTGCCTTCCTTCAGGACAATGGGCAATGCCGAGGTCCACCAAGCGATGCGCAGGTACTTTCGTAAGATCCGTTCCTGAGAAATGGATACTTCCTTCCTTGATGGGATGCATACAGGAAATTGCTCTTAAGGTACTTGTTTTACCCGCTCCATTGGCACCCAGCAAAGCTACCAGTTCACCCTCCCGTACAGACAAGGAGACATTTTTTAAAGCCTGAATCCTGCCATAATATAAATTAACCTTATTTAGCTCAAGCATTGGCAGCGGCCCTCCCTAAATATGCTTCAATCACCTGCTGATTGGACCGGATATCTGCGGGTTTCCCTGCCGCAATAATTTCACCGTAACTCAATACCTGAATGTTATCACAGAGATTCATCACAACGTGCATATCGTGTTCAATGAGCAGAATCGTTAAATCATACTTATCTCTTATGATGCGAATGGTTTCCGTTAATTCCTGACTTTCTCGAGGATTCATACCAGCTGCCGGTTCATCAAGCAGTAATACTTTGGGGCCAGTGGCTAAGGCCCGGGCAATCTCTAGTTTACGTTGGTCACCGTAAGGTAAATTGCCAGACAATTCATTGGCTAAGTGAAGTAATCCCATATCTTCTAACAGGACACTTGCCCGTTCTCTAAGGTCTTTTTCCCCCTTTTTAAAAGAAGGTAAACCAGCAATAGCAGCCCAAAAACCATAGTCTTTATTAATTTGAGCCGCTACTAAAACATTGTCAAGAACTGTTAACTTAGTAAATAAGCGGAGGTTCTGAAAGGTGCGTGCCATCCCTAAACCGACAATTTGATCCAGTCTTTGACCTGCTATATCCTGTTGATGTAAGCGGATAGTGCCACTGGTAGGTGTAAAAACCCCCGTCAGAAGGTTAAACACGGTTGTTTTACCCGCTCCATTGGGCCCGATTAAACCTGCAATAACACCTTTTTCTAAGGCTAACGAATAATCGCTCACAGCCTTAAGTCCACGAAAATACTTAGTTACTTTATCTACTTCTAAGATAGAAGAAGCCATCCTGTACGCTCCTTTCATTTTGCTCAGATCAATTCTGCCTGAAAACAAATATTCCATTATAACAACAGACTAACTTCTGCTAAATCCTTCATAAATCCTCCTTGTTTACTAAAAATATACATTGGATAAGTAATCATCTAACCCTCCAAAAATCATGGTCTTTACAAGGAAATAAACTTGATCGAATTAGAAAAACTTGGCTTGTGCCAAGTCTTTAGACGCCGGTGTAAACCTTCGTTTTTCTTATACTTTCATCAATAGAAATTTTATACTTTCTGAAAGTGGAAACAAAAAAACCTCCTTGCGGAGGTTCAGGTTAAGAACTTTGAGCTCATTTTTTCTCCAAGACTTTCTTTAATTCCAGAAGCTTTTGAGGATCACTTAGTTGATCAGGTAACCAAGCAAAAGCAAACTTCATTACGCTAACATCATCCTGCATAATTACCGGCAGTTTCTCTTGAAGTTGTTCTTCTAGTAGAGCTGGATGCTCAGCTAGAAGACCTTTAAAGCGATCGATATCATAGCAACCAATGAAAATCATCTCCATCATAATTAGGTCTAAATTTGGATTACCAGTGGTTTTTATTTTAAGTGGTATTTGCCCAAATAATTCTTCCGGTTCATTGTACTCTGCTAAACCTTGGTTCATCATCCACTCCTCTACTGTCCATTCCTTTGCCTCTTGAAGACCATGACAGCGGGATTTCTCAAAGGCTATACCATATACACCGTTCCCACGTACTTCCACTGGTGCCATCCGGCATGACCAAGGACGCACATGATACACCTGACAACCAAAATCCGTAATAAAGGGACAAACCAAATTATCTTCCCTCATCTTTAAAATTACTACCGGAAACCCTGAGCCAGGTGCCCTTAAAACATGCGTATAGTGTGTTAAAAACTCACTGGATGACATAGCTAATTTATTTTTCATCCTTAAAACATCATAGGGTGTCAAAAATATATTGATATCTCTACAACATTGTTTGAAACAGGCCAGCCCGTCATGACAGGAAAATTTAAATGCATCTTTTAGCTTTAAATTTTGGCTCATCTTTTTGCTCCTTACGTTTTTATCATAGCACCATTATACCATAACACTTTACCAGCGGGGCCAAAAAACCGCCATCGCAGCCCCGAGAAGAAGTGCCAAGCTAAGACCAATGGTTGCCGATGAGCCTGTACTTTCAACATATGTGTAGGTTATTCCTAAAATCCCTAAATAGGACCCGTAAAGGATTATTCCCTTCCAGCGAAATTTCTTGGCCATGCATCTAACTCCCCTCGCCATACTCTAGTGGACCCCTACAGGAGTTTGTCTTGAGTTTTCTTTGATATATTCCTCCCGCAGATTTAATTCCTCGGGAGCATGTAAAACCAGCATTTTGTAACTGGCATCCTTGGGAACTCCAGACGGTGTCAGCAATGAAACAACAAAAATAAGGAGTAAAGCCAAGGGCACCGCCCAAATAGCTGGCTGTTCCGCCAATGATCTCATCACGGGATGGGCTGCATAGTAGACACTTAGGGCGGGAATCGCCATCTTGTCGGCTAACATTACGGATACGATGGCAGCCAGAGCAGCGGTTCCACCACCTAACATGCCGATAGCAGCCCCCATCATACTGGTGCCTCGCCACCATACGCTTACGATTAGCATCGGAAAATAAGATGCTGCAGCGATGGCAAAGGCCCATCCTACCATCATGTTAATATCAAAATTCTCCACCAGGGTTCCCAGAACGATAGCGGTTACACCCCCTACAACAGCAGCTATGCGGAAGGCATTGAGACGTTGCTTGTAGGATGCCTTTGGATTGATCATGCTGCCGTAGATATCGTGGGCCAAAGCCCCTGTAATGGAAACCAGTAGACCGGAAAAGGTGGTCATGAATCCGGCAAAGGCGCCTGCCGATGTGATACCGGAGAGCAAGTCACCTAAATAGGGAACGGTATTATTTAATAAACGAGGCAAGGTTAGAACCACTGAATCGGTACTAAAGGCACCGCCTGTGACAGCGTAAAGATGGGGTACTAAATTACGCCCCAGGGTTCCCCAGATAGGCGGGAAGAGATAGAAACATCCCAATAAAATAATCACCCAAAAGGCTGTGCGCTTAGCTGTACGTCCATCAGGATTGGTATAAAATCTTACCAGAATATGTGGAAGACCTGCAGTACCACAGATGAGAGCAAGAATGAGCGAATACGTATACAGCAAAGGGTGTCCATACTTATTGGTAAATGGACCATAGGGTTCCATCCAGGCTTTATTCATCGGAGCGTTAGGAACTACTGCCCCTTTAGGATAAACAATCTCAACACTTTCCTGTCCAGCAACAGGAAAAACCGTTAGTTTGACAGACCCAACTCCGGCCAGTGGATCGGACACGGTAAACGTATCTCCGGCCGAGAACCGATAAAGAGTTTGGGCTTTACCCGCCAATTCTCTTGAATATTTTTCATCCGGCAGACCGGAGATGATCATGTTTTCTGCTGATACAGGAACAGCCTCTTTCTTGGTAGGCTTAGCCGTTGCAACAACCACCTCTGCTCCGTTACCAAAGGTTGCGGTGACACCCGCAGGGAAAGTGATTTCATTGGTCGGAGCCAGCGGCTTATAGAACACCGTGGTATCTTCTTTGAAGGTTGGTAGCGGTTTGCCGATCTCGTCAGATTTGGCAATTTCATTCATATGACCTGGATAACCACCCACAACGGAAATGAGGATAAAAATTGGCAGAGAGATAGCAAACATTTTTACCCAATACTGAAATGCCTGCACAAAGGTAATTCCTTTCATTCCTCCCAGAGCTACATTTAAGGTAATAACGATTCCTACCAAAACAACCCCAACCCAGTAAGGGGTATTTAGGATATTTACTAAGGCTACACCTGCACCTTTCATCTGCGGCATGGTGTAAAAAAATCCAATGATTAAAACAAAAACCACCGCAATTTTTCGGAAAACCGGACTGGAGAACCGACCTTCGGCAAAATCCGGAATGGTGTACGCTCCAAAACGACGTAAGGGGCTGGCAATGAAAAGTAACAGGAAAAGATAGCCGGCTGCATACAAAGCAGGATACCAGAGGGCGTCATAACCAAATTTCATGATCATGCCTGCCACTCCCATAAAGGAAGCTGCAGATAAATATTCACCAGAGATGGCTGCCGAATTCATTGGCACACTCACCGAGCGAGAAGCCACATATAAGTCAGCGGTACTACGTACCGATCGCTGCACATAAAATCCCAGTCCAATGGTGCCGAGAACAATAAAAGTAACACAAATTAACGGAATCCAGGCAATACTTGTCATCTTTTTTACCTCCCTTTACTCTGGGCAACCTCTTGAGCAATCCGGTGCTCCAGTTCTAACGAACGTTTTACATAGATATAAGCAACTGCCCAGGTCACCGGATAGAAAAGGACCCCTAAAACAAGCCAGCTTAAGGTAAAACCGTAGATCCTAATAGTAGCAACCATTGGCAGATAGTAATTTACTAAAGGCAAACCAGCTAGAATAATGACAAATACGCCAAACAAAGCCAGGCTTAATCGGAGTTGTCGGTACATGATCAGCTTCAAATACTGCTCGCTATGAATACCCGTAAGCAACGAAGCCTTTTGATCTTCCTGAGTACTGCCCATTGGTCTCAGTGCCGTTTCAATTTTCGCCATCAATATCACCCCTTATTTTTTATAGAAGTCATTATAGCGTTCTACCCATAACCACAGCTATAAACTTCCCGTCAATTGTATTTTTTTCAACTCCAATGCATATTGGAGCAGTTTTATCCCTAAGTTACAAAAATTACTGTTTTGCATGCAGCCAACCGCACATTTAAGGAGCCGAAGCGTTATTTTACCACTCAATCAACCATTTACCCTTTCATTAAGGCATTTTGAGTGAGTAAGCTTTCAACGTTAATTAGAAAAAACACTGGCTTATGAGCTAGTGTTTCTCTGGGGGTAAGACTCGATCTATTGGTTTGAGGCACGCATTAAAAGTTGGTGCATGTAGGGCCTGCACCGGCTGGTAATTTAGATTAATTGCTTTATCATTGAAGATGGCAATGGATATGTTAAAATGAATCATGATAGTGCCAAAAATGTTTATTAGTTAGACTAAAATCATTACAAGGATGAGAAAAATGCTTCAGAAGTTTTTAGGTTGGAACAGATGGCTTGGCCAGAAAATATTTTTCGTCGTATTATTTGCCCTTTTGTTCGGATTTGTTTTCCCGCTACCGGCTACTAAGTTCTGGGGTCTCGTAGCTACGTTGTCTTTTGCCTACATGACCTTTGTAACAGCATTGGAAACAGGCTTAAAAGAATTTTTTACCACCTTATCCAGACCTTGGGTAAATATCTGGATGCTGCTTTTAATTCACGTAGCGATGCCTTTACTAGCCTTCTGTATTGGTATTCTTTTTTACCCGGAGAATGAATATCTGAGGCTGGGCTTTTTAATCGGTGCTGCCATTCCTGTGGGAGTGACCTCTGTACTCTGGACCTCCATGGCAGGCGGAGATGTTCCCTTGTCGATGGTGGCAGTCACCATTGATACCTTACTTTGCCCTATATTACTGCCACTATTTATATTACTGGTTGCTGGCAGTACCATCCATATTGACATTAGCCACCTGCTATTGGGCCTTTTATGGATGATTACCCTCCCCAGCCTGCTGGGTATGCTAACGCACGATCTTACCAAAGGATCACTTGATAAATATGCCCAATCCATCGGCGGTTTCTTTTCCAAAATAGCTATCTTTGTAGTTGTCTATATCAATGCCAGTGCTATCGAACCGGAAATACACTGGAATCATTCTATTATCAAACTTTTGTTAGTGATTCTGATCATTTCAATTAGTGGTTACTCCCTGGGGTTTCTTGGTTCTTACGTGCTTAAAGGAAATCAGCGTGAGAAGATGGTTAGTATGATTTATGGGGTTGGCATGCGTAACAACAGTTTGGGCTTGGTCCTAGCGTTAACTTACTTTCCCGCTAGCGTTGCCATGCCTGTAACACTGGCCATGCTCTATCAGCAACCTCTGGCTGCACTGATTTCCTATTTGTTAAAGCGAACGGAACGTTGTCAACAAGAAAATCATAGCTAGGCAGTAAATATAAACTTATTATTAAATCATTTAATCCGCTTCTTATATATAAAGTTATGCTCTCTGACAAAGCACCTCTAGCAGTTGGAGAAGCTGTTCCCGATCCTGCACAAGGCGATAAGATATCTTCTGCATAACATCATTTTGCCCGTCACCGATGTGCAGTATCTGATCGTATTCCACACGGTAGAGACGAGCAAGAAAAGCCAGTGCATTTTCCTTTCCCGCGTATTTGTGCACCAAGTATAAAGAATCCTCATCGGTGAAAATCTGATACCGTGCAGCATCAATAGCCGGGCGGAATCCTTTAAACATAACCCGAACCGGCTCCCCCTTTTCCACAGCGACAAATTTGGGCTCGGGTAAAGCAGCGATATAGGCTTTGTCCATGGCCCAGGTGTGGTGGAAGGCTTTCTGAAAACAGCGGATGTCCCCGCCATTGTTAAAGATGCCTCCTTCGAAGAAAGGCAGGAGATGCTTGATCTGGCTGTGGCACCCGGCGTATCGCCGTGCCGTATTGAAAAACAGGCGTCCCTTCTCTGCTAGTTTTTCTAGCCGCTGTGCTATCTCCGTCTCCACACTGGCTGCGCCAAAATCCAGGAGCGTGCCGTCGATGTCGAAGGAATAGATGGGCAGACTATGCCTTTTGGGCAGCCGAAGCTTGCCGGTATCCCCGAAAAAATCCTCCATCAGGTCCAGATTTCGCTGGGCGTAGGCCAGAAAACAGGAGCAACTCTTGCTTCGGCAAGTAGCCTCCCGATATTCTTTGGCTGCATACAAGTTGCCCTGGCGGGTTCTGGCAATATTGCAGGGAGCAATATCCCCTTTCTCATCCACAAAAAAGGAGCTTCTGCCACCATCGCATTTTTGCCTGTCAGCCTTTGGCTGGCTAAGTTCCAGGCTGAAAAATGGATCGATCCAGGTGAAATCCTGTATTTCTGCCCTTGTGTAGGGCCTGCGTCTGCCGTCTTGGGCGTTGAGCCAAAGGTAGATCGTCCGCGGCAGGGCCTGCCGCAGCTGCCTGATTGTCCCCATGTTTTCAGGCACGGCCACCGCGCCAACGCTGAAGGGAATCTGCATAGCTGCCAGTATCCGGCACTGCGCTAGAAAGCTAGCCACACTCGTCTGGCTAGGGTGAAAGGAACACCAGAGCAGGAGTTTCTCCAGTTTGGCATCCTCTTCGGCAAATACCCTCGCCAACTGCTGTAAATCCAGGCTAAGATTAGTTTGAATGGCCGCAAATCTCACTTGCTCCAGTTTGGTAAGCTTCGCCAAGGCCCGCATCGTATGGGCATAGAGCAGGCTCTCCCCATAGGGAAGCAGGAAAATGTCCTTTTTTTCCTGCCCTCTTTGCTGCATAGCGTTGACAAATTTAGCCAACGCCCGCTCGTCTTGCAGCAGTAATTCTGGCGAGGCTGTCCCTTTGGCAAAGGGACAATAGCTGCACTGGTAGTTGCAAAAATCAATAGCTCCCCGATAATACCACGTCACTAGGTTCTCCATGGGTCACACCACTTCTCGGAAAGCCTGGCAACTTCTTGGGAAATCAGCTGCGGTGCAAGATAATCCGCTAGACCCATGCCAGCCGTTGTCAGCTTGATTCTGCCTTCCTCCCTACACACATAACCAGCGGCTTCCCATTCGAGGAGCAGGGGGAAATCCGCCAAAAGCTCGGCAACAAAGCTCTCTGCATACTCTAACAGCGATACACCTGCCGCCACAAAGAGGTTCTTCATGACAAAACGCCGGCTTTGTTCTTCCTGCGAAAGATGAATCCCATGGGTAAAGGCACAGATTGCTGGCGCTGCGATAAAATCTGCTATGCTTTGCCGGATATAGGCAGACTGATCGCTGTAGGGCACGCAAGTATGGAAGCCGCCAAGGTAGCTCCGGCCGCCGCAACCCAGGGCAAGCATATTCTCAAAGCCACAGCTGACACTTTTACTGCCGTTTTTGGAAAATCGACGCATGGATTTCTGCTCATAGCCGTTGGCAATCAGAAAATCCCTTGCCAGTTCATAGAAAGGTGCCATCTCCGGCTGATGCCGATCCAAGGTTTTGTGTTCCCGAATGTACAACGGATAGATGAAAAGCTCCCCGGGAGTATAGTCCACCGCCTTGGTTAGGCTATAGCGCCAAGTCTCCATAGTTTGTCCGGGAATACCGTAGATCAAATCCAGATTGAGCAGTGGGAAATCGTAGTGTTTTAACAGCCTAAGGGCACGCTCCACATCCTGGAGGGTGTGATGGCGCTTAAGGGCGGCGAGTTCCTCGGGCCAAAAGGACTGTACCCCAAGACTGATCCTCTGGATCTGGTATGCCTTGAGGATCTCCAGTTTTTCCGGGCTGGTTTCCTTTGGCGATGTCTCAATGCAGCTTGGCAGTGATTTGAGGTCGAGGGAAAAAGCCCTTTGTACACCGGCGAACAAACGTTCTAATTGCCCTGCGGACAGCACCAGTGGCGTACCGCCGCCTACAGTAAAGGACTTTGGCCGCGGTACTGCCACTTGGGCAATAGACTCTGCCTGCTTGGTCACAGCATCAATATAGTCCTCCAGCAATTCACTGCTTCCTGTCACAGAGAAAAGATTACAAAAACCACACTTGCTGCTGCAAAAGGGAATGTGTAGGTACAGCTCGCTGCAATCGGTCAGCTCAGCGGCAACCGCAGCCAGCGGGATGGGACGAGCCAACTGGCGGTAAGCGGTTTTGTGGGGATAGCTATACATATATTGCTGGTAACGTTCTTGATTACTGATCATTCAATCATAAACTCCATATAGGGTACCGCATTAACCACTTCATGATTAATACCGTGATACTTTTTTCCGTCATCTCCATAGCAGGTACCATGATCTGAGGTAGCAATAACCAATGCCCCGCCCCGACACAGGATACTTTTCCATAACGGCGGCAGGCAGCTGTCCACGTAACGCAGGGCCGCTCCGTGGCTGGCCACACTATCCCCGGTCGCCCCCTCTAAATAATGGACATTGGGATAATGAATGGCGGAGAAATTGATATACAGAAAAACAGGCTTGTCCGCTGGCATCTCCGCCAACTTTTGGCAGGCTAAGTCAATCTGCCGCTGGGTGCTATCCTTGGCATCGCAGCCAAAGCCTGGGTTCCAGTAGCTGTGCCTAAACATGTTAGGGAAT
Source organism: uncultured Desulfotomaculum sp. (assembly GCA_946411205.1). Lineage (GTDB taxonomy): Bacteria > Bacillota > Desulfotomaculia > Desulfotomaculales > Desulfotomaculaceae > Desulfotomaculum. The sequence goes on along the minus strand of CAMKDG010000013.1, from coordinate 11,925 downwards.
ACCCGGTTTACCTGGGTACGCTTATTAAAAAAGCTAACTCCACCGATGCAGATGGTCTCATAGCCATCCTTTGCCAAACCTTCGATGATGTTTGCTCCCTCAAAAAGATAAGCCCCCGGAGGCACCTGCCTACCCATGCCGATATCTTTCGCAAAGAAGAGTGGTCTGGCATCAAAGACACTCTCACTTTCCCAGGGAAAAGGCAAAAAACCGGCAAACATCGCATGGTGGGAGGGATAAGTAAAACTTCCGGCCGCGTGACATTTTCTCCATTGGCCATAACGGTTGATGTTAGGCGTATTGCCCGCCTGCTGCTCCTGCATAGCAACGTCATAGCGCAAGGTATCGTAGCAAAGGAAAAGTATATCCTTACTACCAACCACCTGCGACATATCAATGTTATTTCTCCGATGGGCAGATTTCCTGATCTTCATCAGAATTTCCGACTGATAGCCCACTGGTCCCTTGCTCACATTCGTAACATCCCTTCCACTTGTTTTCGGTAGATACTGTTCTCTCCATAAATATCCTGGTGAATCAAGTCCCCCTGGGCATTGATCTCAATCACGTACAGCCGCTTGTCCGGCGTGAGCAGCAGGTCCACCCCCGCCACCTGCAGGGTAGGTGAAAGGGCCTGCACCGCCCGTATGGCAGTGTCTTTCACCTGTTCCAGGACATATTCTGTCAGGTCCAGTTCAGCCAAGTCTATCGGGTGATTATTGAGGTGCAAATTGGTAATCATTTTTTCCGAACCCCGGGCCACCAGATAGTCCACCGAGCCAAACTGAACCACCGCCCGCAAATCGTAGCTGTATCCGTTATGGCGCGCTTTGGGCAGCCATACCTCGACGATGGGATGCTTCTTCATGGCAAAATCCAGCAGTGCCGCCACCTCGCTGGGGTCATCCACTCGATAGATTTTCTTGGCATTGTGGTAGGTTCCCTTGCCCTTGGCCAGGGTGGTGTAGGCAACACCCCTACCGGTGGAATATTGCCGCCGATAGGCAATAATTCCCGCCGCACCGGAACCATGGTTGGGCTTGATAAAGACCCCATAGGGTCGCCTGGCATCCATGGCAGCGAAGAGAGACTCTCTCTGTATCGTCTCCAGTACTAACTCAGGCGTCACCGGAATACCTGCCTCTCGGAGCACAGCTTTGGTCTGTCGCTTGTCCAAGGCGCGGATGATATCCCGGGGGGTATTTAGAAAAGTGGCCCGGCCTGATGCGATCGCCAATAATTTCTCGCTATAGCCCTGTACACTTTCCTCCAACCGGGCAATATCGCTGCTGTGATAGCTAACCGGGTCAATCTTCACAGCAGAATTAGCTAGGTCACTCTCGACAACAGAAAACAAGGGTCGAAGAATAACCCTCTTCCCTTGTGCTGCCGCTGCCTTTGTGAAATAAATGCTGCGTTTGCTGGTCGGTTCACCCAGTAATAGGATAGTATCCATTATTCGGACAACAAAATGCTATAGTAAGTCTCTCCAGAGTAAACTTCGGCTTCCTGTTGGTCATCAAAAACCACCTTGATACCCTGCTGATTGCCTGCCTCCACCACTTTTTCCTGCATTACCTGACCTACATAATGATGCTCGATATAGATTTGCTTACATCCAGCCAGTCCAGTCATAGCAGCAATCATCCCTTGCGCACCTTGGTCAGTCAGCGCACCATAGGAAAAATTGAGAATTTCGCTTCTTTGGGCAATTGCCGTCGGGAGAATTGCTGCCACGACTTCGTCCTGTATGTAAGAGTTGACCAATCCCAGTTCCCGCAAGGCTGGCAGCTTGGCATGGTTGCCAAAGTCCTCTAGCTCTGCTTTGCCGATGTTCGCGCCGTAGTTATCATCGCCAAGGTAAATCTCCAGGCGTTCCAACGCCGGTAGATCTGCATCCCTGATTTCTGCCAAAACCGATTTGTCAAGACCTCCGTTGATCAGTTGCAATGAGCTAAGCTTGGCGTGAGAAATCTTCCCCAGTGAGAGCCCATTGGAGCCCTTAATCACCAGTCTCTCTAGGTTCGGAAAGGCTTCCCAGATGGGGGTATAATTCCCTTGGGTAATCCAGGATACCTCGCACTCTTCGGAATCCATATCCCCAAAATAAAATGATTTGATATGCTGCAGTTTTTCCCTATTGTCAACCAAGCCCTTGATGATGGTATCCATATTTTCTTCGTCATCATAGCCTAGGGTAAACTGGCCAATGACAAGCTCCTCTAGTTCAGGCAGTTCCGGATCGTTGATGATTTCTGCCACCAGATCCTCCATGGTTTTCTTTTGCTCTTCAAGCATTTCCCAGTCAAGAGAGTAGCGTTTACTTTTCACCTTCATAGCTCCTTCCCAGTGTGCAAAAGTTAGCACTATTATATAACATTTTTTCCCTTTCGGCATAGGCGATTTCCAGATACAGCAAATAATGGTTTCCGCTTGGCCCGTAACTTGGTATAATATTTGTTGTGTCTTACGTTGTACTATAAGGGAGTGTTTCACATGTCTAAAAATAATTTAGAAATAGCTTTATCACCATCCGGTCACCAATACGATAAGGAGCTAGCCAGGGTAAAAATAAAAGTGTCCCCATCTCTACAGGCCCTGATTGCTAACCAGTTAGATTTCATAGAAATGATTGAAAAAAACAACCCGGAAAGTCATATTTTTATTGAACAACATAAAGCAGAGCTTTATCAATTAGAGGAAGAAGTATCCCAAGCCTTTGGTGAATATGTCTTAAAAAAAGAAAGAGCCCGCGAGAAAAGACTACTTAAAAAGAATGATCCCACTCCAGAAACTACAGTGGATATGGAAAGGGACTTCGAGAATAACTTCAGTGAAACGATAGGGAGCAATTCTGCTGATCTTGATGATCTGCCTTGGATGGCCAATGAGACTACTAAAGATTCCTCCCCGTCAAGAAAAGATGCTGATTATGAAAGTGAAAATCTTGCCTTTGACCCGCTAAATGATTTGGATAAAATGGCTGACAAGCTAAGTCCCGGTCTGCCATCGGCTAAATATACCACTCCCACTGTGCCGGTCGAAAAGAAAGCTGATATCGATGTACGGCGAGTGGCTATTGGAGCATCCGTAAAAGCCCTGGTTGATTTTCTCAACAGACCTCTGACAGAAGAAGAAATTCAAACCATTGAAAAACAGGTAGACTCATATTTAAGCTAATAAATACCCCTACAGCGGCTGTAGGGGTATTCGTTACTAAACTAAATGTTATCGAATCATCTGATAGGCTTCTAAAATCTTCGGTACCACTTGCTTTTTCCTGGACACTAAACCAGGGACAAATACCCCTTGCTGAGAACTAATCTGAAAGGCGGTGGAAATTACACTATTGTTTTCCGCATTAAATAGCAGATAAGAACCTTCTTTTAGGATGTCGGTAATGACCAATAAGGTTAAGAAATACTCTTTATTCCTATGGGTTTCCGTTACAAAATTAATAAATTGGCTCTCCCGGTTAAAAACATCCTCAATATCAAGGGTAAATACCTGAGAAATACCCATTTTATGTTCTTCCAGATTAAATTCTTTAAAATCCTTATAAAAGATTTCCTCAACGGAAATACCCTCTAATGATGTACCCACCTTGAACATATCCATTGCATATCGTTCTAAATCCAAGCCTACCATAGAGTTTAGCTTTTCAACAGCTACCCGATCCTTTTCTGTCGTAGTTGGTGATTTAAATAATAAGGTATCTGAGATAATGCCCGATAAAAGTAGACCTGCCATTTCCTTCGTTACATCAATCTGATACTCTTGATACATCTCATAGATAATGGTACAGGTACTCCCAACTGGCATATTTCTGAAAGCTATCGGTACAGTGGTCGCTATATCACCGATTTTATGATGATCAACTATTTCTAAAATCTCTGCCTCTGCTAATCCATCGGCACTTTGCGCATATTCATTATGGTCAACTAAAAACACCTTTTTCTTTCCCGGTGAAAGGATATGCTTTTTATTAATAAAACCCAGTAATTCATTGTCATCATTAACCACCGGGTAATTTCTGTACTGTGTCGAAATCATCTCTTCTTTTATCTCATCTAAGTATTGATTCTCATTAAACTTAAGTAAACCCTTTTGTTTCATAATGGAAGAAACATAGTTACACTGACTGATTAACTTTGCTGTGGTATACGTATCTAAGCCAACCGAAATAATAGGGATCTTCTTTTCTTGCGCTAAATCCAAGTATTTTTGTGGTAATTTTTCTACGTTCGTTAGGATAATTGACTTTACTTGCGTGCATAACGCATATTCGATAATATCGTATCGGTCACCGACAATAATAATATCATCTTGACCAATGGATCCCTGGATCGTTTTATGATAATAAGCAATTACGGATATTCTGCCATCTAAGGTTGTATCCCCCACTTCGCCAACTAATAATTGACCTTGCAAATCGTTAACAATGTTGGTGATCGAGGTATGCAGCTTATAAAAATCCCCTGTAATCAATGCCATCGCGATATCTTTCATGGTGATAATGCCCAGTAAGCGGTTTTTGTCATTAACAACCGGCAGGGTCTTGACGTTGAGTTTTTCCATTAAATTATACGCTGATAAAATAGAAAGGTCGGGTTTTATGCTGGGCACAATATCATAATTTAAGTCCTTCACTTGAGTTTTTACATTTTTTATTTCCAAAGGTACTGACACATTAAAATAATCCAGCACAAATCTGCTTTCTCTATTGATATTCCCGAGAACGCAGGGAGTGGTATCATATCCCAACTTATTCTTTAAATACGAAAAAGCAATAGAAGCAGTGACGGAATCTGTATCGGGGTTCTTATGTCCAAATACTAAGGTTGCCATAATTTTCTCCTCCATTTAAATAGTAAAACCCCTATCCCAATCAAGATAGGGGCCTGTTTATCAAAATTATAGGGTATGTTCTAAAATATAGTATCATTCCAGAGACGTCATAACAAGTAACTTTTTATAACTAGTCCAACCATTAGATTGCTTTTTCAGTTTTCTCTTTTAGCAAGCACTTTTTTCAATTCATCCTGAGTACTTTCTGGCGCCAATTCAACACCGGAGCGATAGGCTGCTCGACATATTAAATGACCGGCTACCGGGGCGGTTAAAAAAACAAAAATGATGCCTAATAATAGGCGTATACTAACTATATTCTGTGTCTGCCAAAAATAAAGAAACGTTCCTAGTAAAGTACAGAGAACCCCTAAGGTAGCACTTTTCGTAGCTGCATGAGTACGGGTATAGACATCTGGCAAGCGCAACATACCAAAGGCACTTAAGACGCTTAACGCTGTACCTCCAAGGATTAGTACAGTGACAACAATTTTAATAATCACGCTTATACTCAATAATATATCCCCTTTCAATAAATTTCGAAAAGGAGATCGTGCCAATAAAGGATAAAATGCCAATTACTAAAATGATATCAAAGAAAGCATGGGTATTTAGCAAAATAGAAATAATAGCCACTCCTGCAATGATATTAATTCCGATGGTGTCCAAGGCCACCACCCGATCAGGCAGCGAAGGTCCCTTGATAACCCGGTATAAACCCACCAAGATGGAAATAGTCAAAAAAAACAAAGCCATCAGAAGTATCCTTTCAAACATTAGCGAGTCACCTCCATAATCGCCTTTTCAAAGGATTTTGTTGCATGTAACACTGCATCCCTAGATTCAGGTATATCCATCACATGAATATAGCAGAGATTTCCTTCGGGTACTACCTCCATCACCACAGAACCGGGTGTCAATGTCAACAATAGCATTAAAGTAGTAATCTCCCAATCCCCTTTTAGTTCGGTCTTAAGCTTAAATATCCCCGGTGTAATATTCAATTTAGGACGTAATATTTGCTTTGTAACCAAAATACTAGATAATAGTAACTCTTTGATAAATATAAATAGCAGCTTAATCACAGCTGTCAGTCTTTTGACGTAAAAAACCGAAGAGAAGAACCTGCGCATGAAAAAAATCAAAGCCAGTCCGACCAAATAACCACTAAAAAAGGTTAAAAATCTCCACTCATCTTGAAGAAACATCCATAAAAAAGCAATCAACAAATTCAATAAAACCTGGCTTGGCAGGTTAATCACCCCTCTCTAATGAGCACCCTAGGGGCTCTTTAGTACCGCCTTAATGTAAATATCCGGGTTCATTAAACCATTCGCTGCTTGGTCAACATAAAAAGTAATTCCTTCAACCCCTAACCCGAAACCAATACTCACCAGGGTTAAAAGAATGCAAGGAAATAGCAGACCTGAAGTAGTTCCTTTCTCCTGCTCCTTACTTAAATACGTCTCTCCCCAAAACCCATTGACAAAAATCTTCATCACGGAATATAAAACCATCAAGCTTGACAGGAGACCTATCACTGCCAGCCAGTAAAACTCTGCCTCTAGGGTCCCCTTGATTACTAAAACTTTACCAATAAATCCGCTTAAAGGTGGTATACCGGCTAATGCCAGTACAGTAATAAAGAACATCCAGCCCAAGAGTGGATGGTTCCGAATAAGTCCACTCATCTCCTTCAGTTTGCTGGTACCGACAATTCCTATTATTGTCCCGCCTAACAAGAAAAGGAGCGCTTTAACAATCATGTCATGTAGTAAATAATAAATACCACCAGCCACTGCTGTAGATGTAAATACCGCCAATCCAGAGACGATAAAACCAACCGCAATAATCACATTATACGCTATGATCTTTCTGATATCCCACTGGGAGACTGCTCCTATCCCCCCTAAAAGCATGGTCAAAGCCGCCATCACGCCTAGCAACAGATGAGTTATCTCTGGTTGGTGATAAAAGACCAAGGTAAACATACGAAAAAGGGCATAAATTCCCACCTTCGTCAACAGTGCCCCGAAGATTGCCCCAATGGCAGTGGGGGGGGCAGCATAGGATCCAGGCAGCCAAAAATAAAGAAATAGGGCTGCTTTCAAACTAAATACAACTAAAAATAATATAGCCACTGTAGTTAACAGACCCTGTTGCCCCACTTCAGCAATCCGAACCGAGAGGTGAGCCATGTTTAAGGTGCCCGTAATGGCATATAGGTAAGCAATTCCTAACAGGAACATGGTGGAAGACATAATATTAATGACTACATATTTAATTGATTCTCTAAGTTGTACCTTCGTTCCCCCCAGGGAGATTAGTACATAGGAAGAGATTAGCATAACTTCAAAGCAAACAAAAAGATTAAATAGGTCCCCCGTTAAAAAGGAACCATTAACTCCGGTAATCAAAAACAGCATAAAGGGATAAAAATAAAATTGCTCCCTCTCTAGGCCAATTGAGTTAAAGGCAAATAAAATGCAACTGAAGCTTACAATACTGGTGGTTAGTATCAGTAGCCCCGAAAACATATCTATCACCAAAACAATCCCAAAGGGTGCTTCCCACCCACCTATTGCCAGTGTCTGGATGCCATCATCGGCAACCATCTGCAACAGATAAGCGGCAACTCCTCCGGTGGAAAAAATCGCCACGATACTTAACCATCTTTGAAGCAGAATATTTTGCCGAAAAATTACCAGGAAAATCCCTGTTAACAGCGGAATCAGTAATGGTAAAATCACTAGGTTATTCATCCGCAATACCCCTTAATTTATCAATGTTGTCAGTACCTAATTCCTGATAGCTTCGATAAGCCAATACCAAGAAAAATGCTGTCACTGCAAAATTAATCACGATGGCCGTTAGAATAAGGGCTTGGGGCAAGGGATCTGTATAGGATACATGCTCACCTCTTATAATAGGCGGCATGCCTTTTTTTAATCCTCCCATGGTAATAATCAAGAGATGGGTGCCATGGGCTAAAATTGAGGTCCCCAATATAATTTTTAAAAGATTCTTAGATAAAAGCAAAAAAACTCCCACAGTAAAAAGTACACCAATCAGTAAAGCCATTAACGTTTCCATTCTAGGCATCCCCACTTATACTTAAAATAATGGTAACCCCTGTTCCGACAACCGCCAGAGCTACGCCTAAATCAAATAAAACAGCCGTTGCCAACTCGGTCTTGCCAAATATAGGCAGGTTAAAATATCCAAAAGTTTGGCTTAAAAAAGGTTGATCAAATAATAAAGAACCCATGCCAGTTGCCACTGCAATAAACACCCCTATTGCAGCAACAACTTTAAAGTCCACAGGAAGCCCCTCACGCACCGTTTCAATATCAAAGGCCAGATAAAGAAGTGTTAACGCAGAGGTAATCACCAACCCCCCAATAAACCCTCCACCCGGTTCATGATGACCGGCCAGGAACAAATAAATTGCAAAGGTAAGGATAATAAAAGTAACAATTTTAGTCACCGTTTGCAAAATCACATCATTCGATTTCATTTATTATCCCTCCTAGTCAAAGGCAGTTTGATTAAAGAATAGACACCCAAACCGGCAATGGATAGTACCAGTATCTCAAGCATGGTATCAAAACCCCTGAAATCCACCAGAATCGCATTAACGATATTGCGAGCCCCTGCCAACTGATAGGAATTTTCAAAAAAAGTGGAAATGGGTTCAGCCAAAGGATTACTCTGGGCTGCCAGGGCAAGCAGTGTAACCAATACGCCAACTCCTAAGGAAACAATCAGGTTAGCTGCTCGAAAACCAGCTCCCCCTGTTTCTCGCCCCAGTTCCGGTAGGTGATAAAAACATAGCAAGAATAAAGCAACCGTCACTGTCTCTACCACCAATTGTGTTAAAGCCAAATCGGGTGCTCTGAAGATTACAAAGAACATTGCTACCACAAAACCGATAACTCCCACACCAATAACAGCTGTTAAACGCGATTTGGTCAACATAACCAAAACTGCAGCAGCAATTATCACCAATACCAGGACAACTTCGTAGGCACTAATGGGTCCATTACTGGCAGGATAATAGGTAAAACTATTTAACAACACCATTGAACCACCGACAACAACCACAAAGAAAATAAATATATAAAGCAAGTAATCACGGACAATTCCCGTCATATAGGTCTTGGTAATTTTGGCGGCCAGCTTTTCCATGCCAGCCAATCCTCGATCGTAGATATAATTAAAGCTAATCTTTTCAGGCAGATACTCATATACCCCTGACCACTTCGGAAAAGAAAGATACAAAAGCAGACCCACCAGTGCAACGCCCATAGTCATAAATACTTCTGTTGTCCAACCATGCCAGATCTCAATAGTATTTTCAACTCCGCCAGCTTCTAAAAGGCCTGGTAGAACTGCCTTCATAGCTGGTTGGAGCAAATTATTAGAGAGAATCGTCGGGAAAAAGAAAAATAAAATTACCAACGACGCTAGAAGTATTGGAGAAATTAGCATTCCTAAAGGAGCTTCATGGGCTTTTTTCTCATATTTATTGGGCTTATATTTGCCGGTAAAGGTTTTCAACACCAGAATCATGCTGTATATAAAGGTAAATATACTGGCAATCCAAGCTAAGATTGGTAATAAAATACCCCATCTTTCCAAATGAAATATCTTTAACTGGGCTGCTTCTAAGACACCTGTGAAAAACAATTCCTTACTAAGGAAACCATTAAAGGGTGGTAGTCCGGCCATTGAAAAACTACCAATGATCATTAAAGTAAAGGTTATGGGCATAATGTTCATGAGTCCACCCAGTCTGCGAATATCCCGAGTCCCGGTTTCATGGTCCACAATACCCACCACCATAAACAAACAACCCTTAAAGGTAGAATGGTTTATTAAGTGAAATAAAGCCGCTAATATGGCGGTGCTGACATATAAGGAGGCAGAACCTATCCCTAGTAAACACATAATTAGGCCCAATTGGCTGATTGTAGAAAAAGCTAGCATGGCTTTTAAGTCGTTTTGCTTAACTGCCGAAAAAGAACCCCATAATAAGGTAATCATTCCGATACCCGTTACTAACCAAAACCATTCAATAGTACCGCCAAACACAGGGGTGAATCGAGCCACCAAATATATACCGGCCTTAACCATCGTGGCTGAATGCAGATAGGCACTAATTGGAGTAGGTGCTTCCATGGCATCAGGCAGCCATATATGAAAAGGGAATTGAGCCGATTTTGTAAAAGCCCCAAGGAGAATCAATAGCATAGCAGGTAAAAATAATGGATGTTTCGCTATCACTTGATCTGCTTCAATCATTTCCCGAATACTGAAAGTATTGGTCATGATCGAAAGCAGGATCAAGCCTGCCAGCAGTGCTAATCCGCCAATTACTGTGATAATCAGAGATTTTTGTGCTCCATAACGGGATTGTTTCCGTTGGTACCAATAAGCAATTAACAAAAAGGATGCTATGCTGGTTAATTCCCAAAACATATACAAAACAAAAATGTTATCAGAAAAAACGATGCCTAACATGGCTCCCATAAAGATTAATAAATAAACATAAAAGTTATGCAAGGCTTCCCGTTGTTTAGACATATAATAGATCGAATACAGGACTACCAATGCCCCTATCCCTGAAATAAGTAAACCAAATAGCAATGTTAATCCATCTATATAGGTACTATAATTTATCCCTAAGGTAGGAATCCAGGGAATTGAATTAAGTAGTTTTCCACCTTTTGCGATGATTGGAATTAAATTTATCATATATATAAATATTCCAGTTGGCACCACTAATACAAACCAACCAGTATGAATACGTGGCATATATCTATAAAGTAAGGGAACGAAAAGGGCAAATAAAAAAGGAACTAGCAAAGTAAAATAAAGCAAAAGCAAATGATCTCCTTTCATGAGTTACTTTTTCCACAACAGTTTATCCATTGAGTTCATGATTCCTTGATGCTCATAATTTATACAGCTACTCTATTATTATATACTAATTTTGCCTTCTATGCACGTAACGGTTCCCCCCGAGAAGTATAATCATAATTGATATTTCTTTTCGCTCATTATATAATAACTAAAGTCTGCCTAGTGGCTATCTAGCCAGATAATGATACTTCAATACTTAACTGAGTGAGGTGATCTGAGATTGAAAAGACAAAGAGCCAGAGTGGATGAAAAAATTCTTGTATGTGTATACTACGGACCCAATGGGGAGCGTCTAATCCATCGAGGTTGTAAAATTGCCAATATGTTGGATTGTCCTCTTTATATATTAACCATTGATCCACTACCCATTGACGAATTGGACGCTGAAAGATCCGATTATATCAGTAGGTGGCAGCAGCTAGCAGAAGAAAATGGCGTGGAAGAATTTATTATTAAAGATAATGAAAAACGCCCTGTAGCCAAGGTAATCGCCGACGTGGCTAGGGAAAAACAAATCACCCAGATCATCATCGGTCAAACAGCGCAAAGCCGCTGGGAGCAAATTACCAAGGGATCCCTTATCAATACTTTATTAAGGGAAATTCCCTTTATAGACCTCCATGTTATCTCTGTGGCGCGTACCATTAGGGGCCTACAAAATAAGTTTGAAAAAGGTGTTCGTGCCTATTTAATTAAAGAAGGTGAAGGCTACAGTTTAAGCTTCGTCCATACCAAGGAAGTGGTTTATGAAGGTATTTTCTTCAAAGAAATAGGTACAGATTTCGACAATGGGATATTTAAATTTATGAAGGATAACAATATGATGCAGGTTTATGTTAATGAAGATTATGTAAAAGAGCTTAAAAATGTTTGTATCACAGAATAGAGGACTAAGGGCCATGGCCCTTAGTCTTTTAGCTCTTACCCTTCCCAACCCTTTTCATTTCCTGTAAAGCAACAACTATATAATCCTTGTAGGGGCGACCTTTGGTCGTCCGCAGGGGTGTTAGCACCTCGACGGACGACCAAAGGTCGCCCCTACGTGGTTTTTTTAGGCAAAAACAAAAGCTCAGCAGCTATGATAACTGTTGAGCCTTTTTAAAATTACTCTGGCGACGACCTACTCTCCCAGGGACTTACGTCCCAAGTACC
>CAMKDG010000012.1 GCA_946411205.1 uncultured Desulfotomaculum sp. | reverse complement strand
TTAATATGGTTAGCGATCCTAACTACCGCGGTGGCCAATGCCCACGGATTTGCCAGTAGATTGGCACCGACAAGTGGTAGATGGTATCGTATTTACGGGATTGCAGTTTGTCTTTTTGTTTTGCCTTTAACCAGTTTAAATTTTTCATCATTAGTAAAGAGTGTATATCCTTTGTTTGGATATGCTGGCCTGGTAATGCTACTAGCTCTTTTGGTGGTTCCTATAGGAAAGTCCCTACGGAGGTAATAGCATAAAGAAAGGAAGGAATATCAAAACCAGCAGCGAACAAAAAGATAGTGTAACATTGCGATATATAGGCAACCAACATTGTTCATTAGGAAATATTGCAGGGCATGATGGATCAATACGTTTAAACCGGAGGTGGAAGTCTTCAACTGGTTGGACTATTTTTTTATTTTTGTATGCACCCTAACAACCTGGCGGGGATTTTGCTCCGGATTTTTCATGGGGATCATTCGATTAGTGATTATGTTGGTCTCCTTTGCCGGAGCAGTTCTTTATTACCATAAATTATCAGCATGGTTGGCGCAGGAATGGGGTTGGGCAGACAGCTTAGCCCAAATTGTTAAACCGTTGGTGAAGTTGCCAGAACCTTTTAACAGCCCGGAAATAATAAAAATGCCTGTAAATCTGCTGCAAAAAATTAGTGCTCAAATTCCGCTACCAGCTCCCTGGTCCGATATTATTAACCAATTGGGGCAATCGGGTCCCCATCAAACAGTGGGACAGGCTGTAAATTTAATGCTAGCCCAGGGATTGCTTAATATCTTGGCTTTTTTACTTATTTTCTTCCTTATTAAGTGGTTGTTAAATTTCATCGCTACCCTGGTGTCTACCCTAATACGTTTTAGTCCCCTGGGGCCGGTGGATAAGTTGATCGGTTTGGCTGTAGGCTTTGTCACCGGCCTGGTGATTATACTGGCCTTAATAACGGTACTAATCCCTTTACAGGTTCCCTTGGCTCTGCTGGGGGTAGATGGCTTGCTAGGAGCCTTGGAGAAAGGTATCGCTGGTTCGTCCATCATTACGGAGTTTGGTCCCTTGGTTGCTGATCTAAAGATACTGCCTCCTCTGTTACCGGACTTTAGCAGTCAATACTTATTTAAGTATATTTATACCAAACCAGGCACAGAGATATAGTCTAATAATAATGGTGTGTTAGGTAATAATAAACGAGTCTATAAAAACAGGGGGGATTTTGCTAATGATGAAGCAAGAGCTTACATATATCCGTAAAAATGTTTGGGCTCAAGCAGAAGGCGAGTTAATACAAAAGATTATGTCTTTTGCCGAAGAGTATAAATTATTTTTGAGCAATGTAAAAACGGAACGCAGCTGTTTTAGACATCTGGTCAACATCGCGATGAGCCAAGGTTTTCGACCTGTGGAAGGAGTTCAGCAGGTAAGGGCTGGAGACAAGATATTGATTACCGGACATAATAAAGTGGTGGCCCTAGCAGTGATAGGTCAAGAAGGACTAGACAAAGGTATTACGGTAATTGGCTCCCACACAGATGTCCCAAGATTAGATTTAAAGCCAAATCCACTCTATGAGGAACAAGGCCTAGCCTTTTTAAAAACCCACTATTACGGTGGCATTAAAAAGTATCACTGGGTAGCCATTCCCTTGGCTCTGCATGGGGTTGTTTATAAGGCTGATGGTCAGGCGGTAGAGGTTGCTATTGGTGATCGGCCGGGAGATCCCGTGTTTACCATTACCGATTTACTACCTCATTTGGCTAAGGATCAAATGGTTAAAAAAGTAACTGAGTTTCTGGAAGGCGAGCAGTTAAATCTTTTAATTGGTGGAATACCCCTTAAGGATGAAAAGGACCACGCGGTGAAGCTGAATATTCTTCATATTCTACACCAAAACTACGGGATTACCGAGGAGGACTTTATTAGTGCGGAACTGGAAGCGGTACCAGCCGGGCCAGCTCACGATATAGGTTTTGATCGTAGTTTGGTGGGGGCCTATGGACAAGATGACAGGGTTTGTGTCTATACTTCCCTAAGGGCCATTTTAGAAACGGTTAACCCCAAGCGTACTGCTGTAGCTTTGTTTATTGATAAGGAAGAAATTGGAAGCACCGGAAACACGGGTATGAATGGAAGGTTTTTGCAAAATGCTATAGCGGAAATTGGCTGCCGGCTAAACCCTCATTATAATGAATTGGCCCTTTATCGAACCTTTGCCCGTTCCCAAGCCCTTTCTGCCGATGTGACTGCGGGAATTGATCCCAACTTCGAAGGGGTATTGGAAAAACATAATGCAGCCAAAATTGGCGGTGGTGTGGTGATTACTAAGTATACCGGTGCCAAAGGGAAATATCACACAAATGATGCCAGTGCCGAATACGTAGCCTATCTAAGAAAGCTGCTGAACGAAAATAAAATTACTTGGCAAACCGGTGAACTGGGTAAAGTGGACCAGGGAGGTGGGGGTACCATTGCCCATATCATTGCGGAGTTGGGTTTTGAAGTAATTGATTGCGGAGTCCCCCTGTTATCTATGCATGCACCCTTAGAAGTAGCCAGTAAGGGTGATATTTATGAATGTTATAGAGCCTATAAGGCTTTCTTTGGTGCGTAATAGTTGGTGAGGAAAGGGAGAAAGAGAAATTAATGGATGTAACAAAATGGAAGGATTGGTTTATAAGCCTTTATACCCTCCAAGATATTCAACTGGCACTAACAGCTACCATCCGAATAATTACTACTCTGATACTCGCTAAGCTGCTAATTTACTTTGGGACTAAAATAATTGAAAGATTGTTCATCTCTAAACCCGGTAAGTTTATCGCTGATAACCGTCCTCAGACCCTGAGTGGTTTGTTAAAAAGTGTACTACGGTATGGAGTCTATTTTGTAGCCGGTATGTCCATCATTGAGATATTTGTTCCCAATGCTGCCAAAACCATTTTGGCTGGTGCTGGTATCCTTGGTTTAGCTGTAGGTTTTGGGGCCCAAAACCTGGTGCGAGATGTTATTACAGGATTTTTTATTCTATTTGAAGATCAATACCAAGTGGGGGAATATGTAACGTTGGCTGGTGTTACTGGCATAGTGGAAGAAATCGGATTGCGGGTTACTAAATTACGGGAATTTGGTGGTCAGTTACATATTATCCCCAATGGCACTATTAGCCAGGTTGCCAATTATAATCGCGGTGCGATGCTGGCTCAAGTGGAAGTAGGCATTTCTTACGAGGAGAACGTGGATAAAGCCACGGCGGTTTTAAAGACCATGTGTCAGGAGTTTGCAAAAATCTGGGCAGAGGATTTAGTAGAAGGCCCAGGTGTATTAGGTGTGGTAAGATTTGGCGAGTCTGAGGTGGTAATTCGGATTACCTGTAAAACCAAGGCCATGCGACAATGGGAGATTGAACGCCAGTTAAGAAAGTTGATTAAAGAAACCTTTGATCGGGAAGGCATAGAAATTCCGCACTCCCGCCGGGTACTACTATCTAATGGAGGTGCAGAGGGTGCATAAATTTCAAGTGGGCGATGTAGTACGAACCCGTAAGCCTCACCCCTGCGGTAACGATACCTGGGAAGTAATGCGTACAGGGGTGGATTTTCGTATTAAATGTCAGAAATGCGGTCGGGTGCTGATGCTGCCCCGACCTAAATTTGAGAAAAGTGTGAAGGCGGTAATTAGTAGTTGTGAAGGATAACACCATAGCAAATGAGCCTTCAGCAGATGTAAAGAGCAACCGATAAAATAAAGTTGCCCTTTCGACACAAAGATGATATAATCTTACAGTGCCTTTATAGGCAGATTTTCCCCCTGCTCTACCGAAGGGGTAGGGCCGTTAGTCCGGAGGGAGGAGGTGAACTGTAGTGCGCAATTATGAAGTGATGTACATCATCAAACCCGAAACCGAAGACGAAAAAGTAACTGCTATTATGGAAAGATTTAAAGGCCTAGTGGAAGAAAGAGGCGCCGAGGTTACCAAGCTAGACAAATGGGGTAAGCGTCGCCTGGCTTATGAAATCAACCATATTAAAGAAGGCATTTACGTTTTAATGCAGTTTAAAGCAGATGCTGCTACTGCTGCTGAAATGGATCGGGTTATGAAGATTAACGACGACATCTTTCGCCACATGATCACTCGTGAAGAAGAATAGATTATGTAAATAGGCGGTGTTGAAAATGCTCAATAAGATCATATTAATTGGGCGCCTGACCCGTGATCCTGAACTTCGCTATACAACAAACGGCATTGCCGTAGCTAAGTTAAACCTGGCGGTTGATCGTCCTCATATGAATCGCGAGCGAGAGAAGGAGACGGATTTTATCGATGTTGTAGTATGGCAAAAATTAGCCGAAACCTGTGCCAATAATTTAGGCAAAGGTCGCTTAGTTGCTGTAGATGGCCGTCTGCAAATCCGCTCTTACGACGATAACCAGGGAGTGCGCCGCAAAGCAGCAGAAGTGGTTGCTGAAAATATTCGGTTTCTTGATTGGCCCAAAGATCGGGAAAACCAGGGTAGCAGTAGCTCCACGAACAGTGGCTTTGCCAGCGAAATTAGCTTTAATGGAGACGACATACCGTTTTAGGGTTAGACAAGCTTCTTAAAAACGGTACCCTAGTAAGGAGGGAATACTTTGAAACGTGAGCGTGGACGCAGAGGCAAAAGACGCGTTTGTAGCTTCTGTGTAGACAAAGCTACTGCTATTGATTATAAAGAAATTCCTAAGCTTAAAAAATACGTTACCGAGCGCGGTAAAATTTTACCCCGCCGCATTTCCGGCAACTGTGCACACCATCAACGCATACTAACAGTTGCTATCAAGAGAGCTCGTAACATTGCTTTACTGCCTTTTTCAACTGAATCTTAATAAAAAAAGAATGGGGATTTCCCCATTCTTTTTTTATTTCTACTATTTTATTGTTGGTTTTGTAGCTACTGTGGTTTTAGGCATGGCAAATTTTTGAGGTAATTTATTATATAGTTTAAGGTTAAAGTAAAAAAACCGTTAATTATGGCTAATAAGTAGAAATTTCACAGCAAAGAAGAGGCCTTTAATACAAAAGAAGGACGAGGGTAGGGCTTACACGATCAAGTAATGTAGCATTTGATACAAAAGTCTATCAAATAACAACACTGATATACCACCTTTAAGCTGTAAGTGATTAACATATGTATCTTTATCAAAAGTTAAATTCTTAGTGACAATTTATATTGTCGAAATTAGTATGTGTACCCTCTAAAGGAAGACAGTTAAATCGTGAGAAATGGAGTTTAAATGATAAATTAATATCAAAAAGGGTTACTTTTAATTGTAAAGTTGGACATTACTGCAATCGGTTAGGTCGAAAATCTTAAAAAGAACATAATATTTTCTTTATGCCAATTGTCGCTTTAAAGACAATTGGCATTTTATTTGCATTTATGATTTGGCATCAAGGGATAAGTATCTTACATTGTGATTTAATTATTTTTTAGGGGAGGTGGCTATAAAAAAGCTATAACTTGACATTTAGTAAAAGTAATAAATAAAGGAGGATGAATCGTGGCATACCGTAAAATTGATGCAGATGTAATTATTGTTGGAGGCGGCAGCGCAGGAACCTTTGCAGCAATCAAAGCCAAAACTGCAAATCCTAAAGCCCGGGTAGTAGTACTAGATAAGGGACCTATTGAAACATCTGGTGCAATCGGACGTGGTATGGATGCATTAAACATTGTTTCTGTTCCTGGATATGGTACTCCGGAAGATGTAGTGGAAGCTCTTACTAAAGTATCTGAAGGTATCATCGATCAGGAGGCAGCCTATGTTTTAGGCGAAAAATCGATTGAAGTAATAAAGGATCTTGAAGAATTTACAGGACGTGAACCCGGTGATCTATTCCCGGTGGATGAAAACGGAAACTATAAATGCAACTACTTACATCCTACCCAAAAGCCCTTATATCTGGCCATGGACGGCGAGGACATTAAGCGTGCTTTGGCCCGTGAAGTAAGAAGATTAGGTTGCACAGTTTTGGATAGAACTGCCACAGTAAAACTTTTTACTGCCGAAGGTAAGGTAACTGGTGTATTTGCCTTCGATATTAGAACTGGTGAACACTTCTTAATCAGCGCCCCTGCTGTTGTTCTTACTGCCGGTTGTGCAGGTAGATTTGGGATGCCGAGAGACGGTTACCTAAGCGGTATTTATGAATTCCCCGGCAATACTGGTGATGGATACGCCCTGGCCTATCATGCGGGAGCCGAAATGGTTAACATGGAATGTTTCCAAACCAACCTGCTAATGAAAGACTTTAATGGCCCTGCCTGTGGCTATGTTGTAATTCCTAGAGGTGGTTACGGTATTAACGCATTAGGCGAAAAATATTGGAGCCATGGTTACTGGTCTGGTGATATGTTCCTAGCTGTTTGGCGTGAATTTACTGAAGGCCGTGGTCCTGTATATCTGAAGTTGGATCACCTGCCTGAAGATACCATTCAGGGTCTGGAAAAAATTCTTTGGGGTACTGAACGTACGGTACGCGGTCAATTCCATAAGCAACGTAATGAAAACTATCGTTGCTGGGATTCCGTTGAACAAGGTATGGAAGAAATCACTCTGTGCAGTGGACATAGTATGTCAGGTATTTGGGTAAATAAGGATGCTGAAACAAGTGTACCGGGCCTATTTGCTGCTGGTGACTGTGCAGCGGTACCTCACCAATACTTAACAGGTGCCTTTGTATTCGGTGGAATAGCTGGGAAAACAGCTGCCGAGTATGCTGCAAAAGCGAAAGCTCCTAAACTAGATATAGATGTTGATAAATTGTGGAAAGAATTAAGAGTTGCGCTTGATCGTCCAGATGGTTTGCCTGTTGAGCAAGTGGAAATTAAGATTCGTGGCAAGATCAGCCAGTATATGACTCCACCCAAGAGCGATCCGCTGTACAACAAGATGCTTTGGTGGGTTGATAGAATGCGCCGTGAAGATGTACCTAATATCAAAGTTTGTGATTTCCACGATCTGATCAAAGTTACTGAAATTAATAGTATGATCGATTGCGCAGAGATGGCTGTTAAAGCATCCTTATATCGTACTGAAAGCCGTTGGGGACTTAGCCACTATCGTTTAACCCACCCGAAAGTAGATCCGAAATGGGATGGCAAACAAGTAGTAGTTAAGAAGAACCTGGCAACTGGTGAAATGGAAGTATCCTCCAAGGATGTTCCCAAGTACAAATGGGATTATCCCACTAGATTGGAATATGAATATCCGGAGCTTAAGCTAGAAATTGGTAAAGGCTATGTCCATCCGGACAATGATTACAATGATCCTTGGATCACTGAAAAGGTTTCTAGAGAAGGTATGGATATTCCTAAGAGAATGACAGTCAAGAAGGAGGATTAAACATGGAACGCTTTGATTGCAAAAAATATGAATGGGTTAAAGTAGATAAATCTAAATGTGCCAGCTGTGGAACTTGTGTGGACTATTGCCCAAGGGACGTACTTAGACTTGACAACCAAGGATTTCCTTACATGGCCTATCGTGATGATTGCTGGTACTGTGATGTTTGTAAATTTGTATGCCAGTTAGATGCCATTGAATTGGAGACAGTACCTTATTTAATCAGATAATTTTTTGTATCAAGTACCCCTCCGTTAAACGGAGGGGTACTGATGACAGTTAACAACTCTGAGATTGGGGTGTTAATTTTGAAAAAGGTAGTAATCGAAGCACTTTCCGGTTGTGAAGGTTGTGAGGTATCGATTCTTGATCTTGGTGAAGAACTTCTTACTCTTTTGAAACAAATTGAAATTATTCATGCACCAATAATCATGGACTCTAAACATTTTGATCCCTTTAGTAATGATTTAGAAGTAAAAATACCGAGAGCAGATATTGGCATACTTTCGGGTTCCATACGTACAGAAGAAAACTTAGAGGTAGCCCGTGCAGTAAGAGAAAATTGTGACATTGTCATAGCAAATGGGACTTGTGCTTGTATGGGCGGCATACACTCGATCGCTAATGTAATGCCACTAGATTCTGTAAAGGAAGGTATCTGCCCTGCTGATGCGGGTGCAGAAAAATATCATCTGCCCAAGGTAACCAATAGAGTAATTTCACTCAACGAAGTGATGGAAGTAGATATTTATCTGCCGGGTTGTCCGCCTCCGGTGAGCATGTTTGTAGAAGCTATCAAGTGTGTTCTTGAAGGAAGAGATTTTGAATTGCCTAACGACACAGTTTGCAACGAATGTCCCAAGACAAAGGAAAAAAGAACCGTTTTTAGCGATAGAGGCCTATCTTTTCCAGAGATGATCCGTCCATTAGAGCCGGTTGAACTGGAAGATCGCTGTTTATTTGAACAAGGTTATTTTTGCATGGGGGCTGCGACCAGAAGTGGTTGTGGTGGTGTATGCATGAAAATGGATATGCCTTGCCGTGGTTGTATGGGTCCTCGGAGGATTGAAGAGAATCCGCGTGCGGAATTACTTGGCTCCTTGGCTGTATATGGCTATACGCTTCGGGATGTTCATGATCGCCGGGCAGCGTTTAACTGGTTTACAGGGGCACATAATAATTTGCGGCCGATTCGTTAGGAGGGTCTGATGTGGGAAAAACAATTACAATACAACCAGTCTCAAGAGTGGAGGGGCATGCGAGAGTAACTGTTCAATTGGATGATGCAGGAAGAGTCTCTGATACTAAAGTTCAGGTGGTTGAAATAAGGGGCTTTGAAAAATTTTGCCTAGGTCGCCCAGTTGAAGAAATGCCAAGAATCGTTACTAGAATTTGTGGCGTATGTCCATGGGCACATCATTTGGCGGCGGCTAAAGCTGCGGACGCAGTATTTGGGGTGCAAATTCCAGAGACAGCCAAAAAAATAAGAGAACTTGCTTATAGCGCGCACTTTGTCCATAGCCATTTGTTACATTTCTTCTTTTTAGCAGGGGCAGATTTTTTGTGTGATCCAGGGACGGATTATTTGGTGAGAAATATTATGGGTCTCGCGGATAAACATCCCATATTGGTTCAAAAAATTGCACGTATTCGTCACGTAGCCCAGAAAATGACAGAAATAATAGCAGGTAAAGCTATTCATCCAGATGTTGCAGTTCCTGGCGGTTTTAGCAAGTCAATTAGTGAAGAACAACGGAAAGAACTTCGCTCAATGGCTGGCGATTGCCTGGAATTTGTCCAATTTTCCTTGGACTTTGCCAAAGATAAAGTATTTATGAATCTATTACCACAAATAAAAAATTCTCCTACCTTAAAGACCGGCTTTTTGGGGATGGTTTCAAAAGACGGAGAATTGAATTTTTATGATGGTAGGCTCAGGTTACTCAAATTAAATGGTGAATGTGAAGAATTCGAACCAGCTGATTACCTGGATTATATTAGCGAACATACCGAGGATTGGACCTACATGAAATTCCCCTATGATAAATCTGTAGGGAAACTTTCTATGGATCCGGATCAGCCGGTTGGGGTTTATCGTACAAACTCACTGGCAAGGTTGAATGTATGTGATAGCATACCGACACCTTTAGCCCAAAAAGAACTCATTGATTTCCGTAAAGAAGTAGGTGGAGTTGCTCAACATAATTTCCTCTACCATTGGGCGCGTCTAATTGAGGCAGTCTATGCGGCAGAAAGAGCTGTAGAGTTACTTGAGGATGATGCAATTACCGGGACCCATGTCAGAGAAAGCGTAAAACCATGTGCTGGTCGTGGAGTTGGGGTTGTTGAAGCACCCAGAGGAACATTAATACATGATTATCAAACGGATGACAACGGTCTACTTACCCGAGTAAATCTTATTGTCGGTACAACCCATAACAATGCTGCGATTAATATTTCCGCCTTCCGTACCGCCCGTGAAGTGATTAAGGACGGCGTTTGCGATGAAGATGGCCTAAATAAAATTGAAATGGCTATCCGGGCCTATGATCCTTGCTACAGTTGTGCGACCCATAAAATTGACGGCAGGGTGGCTGTTAGGGTTGCAGTTGTAGATAGTAAAGGTCAAGTAGTACAGACCTTGGGAAATTAAAGTAAGAAGGGGGTGCTTTTAGATGAATCCGGGTCAAGTAAGTATAATTGGATGCGGTAATATTTTATTTGGTGATGATGGCTTTGGACCCGGAGTAATAGAACATTTGCAAAAAAAAGCCCAGCTTCCTGAGGGTGTTGAGGTGATTGATGCAGGAACTGGTGCTGGGGAACTACTTCTGGACGCTCTTTTGGGGGAGAGCAAGCTAGAAAAGATTATATTAGTGGATGCCATGGACTGGGGATTAGTTCCCGGTACAGTTAGGGAAATTGAATTCGATAAAATTCCTCAAAACAAAAGAGGGGATTTTTCCATTCATCAATTTCTTGACCTTAATATTCTAAATGAGTTAAAGCTCAGAAAAGGCATTGATGTACGTATTTTGGGCTGTCAGGTACAATCGATACCCGAGGAAATCGAGCCGGGGTTGTCGCCAGCTGTTGAGTCTGCCATTGAACCAACGATCCGATTAATCTTTCAAATACTGGCTGTGGTAGCTAACAGAAAGGCACCTTAAATGCGTGTAATTGGCTTAAGGAGGGTAAAAAGATATGGAATTAGGACATGGACCTGCTCAGAAAAAGACATTCTTACTCTCGGTTGCATTATTTGCTTTGTTTTTTTTAATTACTGCCTTTTTTTCTGGAGGTATCTTGGGAGAAACCATCCATTGGACACAGCAGTACTCTCCCGTTCTAAATAGTTCTAACGTATCTGCTTTAGTTGCAGCACTTCCCTTAATTGTAATGTTTACCTGCCTAACTGGTTTTAGAAGATCATCTGTTTTTTCCTGCAGTATGGGGTTAGTTGTTGCGCTAATTTTATCAGTAGCCGTTTGGGATATGCCCATAGGGTTGGCATCCAATGCAACCTTGTTTGGTTTTATGTTGGCAGCTTGTCCCATCTTATGGACGTTAACCTGTGCTGTTTGGGTCTATAATCTTCTTGTAGAAAGTGGAGAATTTGAGGTTATTAAGAAGTCCTTGGGGTATGTGAGCAACGACCGCCGGATACAAGTATTGTTGCTTATATTTGGCTTTGGTACTCTGCTTGAAGGTATCGCAGCCTTTGGTGCACCCATTGCCGTAACCTCAGCCATGATGGTTGGTATTGGCTTCCCGCCGATGACAGCGGCAGTGTTATGCTTATTATCAGATACCACTCCCTGTGCTTTCGGAACCCAAGGAACCCCCTTGGTTGTGCTACAGGCAGTTACCGGCATTGACATAAATCACCTATCTACCATGATTGGGAGACAGACACCCATAACAACAGCCATTTTTGCCTCAGTATTAATTTGTTTCTTTGCCGGCTGGAAAGGATATAAAAAGATATGGTGGATACCGCTTGCCGCAGGCTGTGCATACGGATTGACAGCGTTTATCGTATCAAACACTGTTGGCCCGTATGTTGTTGATATCTCCGGTGCGCTGGCTGCAATAGGTGTCACCATACTAATAACTAAGTTTTGGCACCCTAAAAAGATTTGGCTATTACCAACGGACGATCCCAATACCCCTCCTAAATATGAGGGAGAAAGAATTCCCCCGTTAAGAATACTAAAGGCTTGGTCTCCTTACTTTTTGATGATCGCCTTTATCTCTGCAGTGAATGCTTCCCCTACAATTAAAACCATTGGGGCTAAACTCAGTACCGTAACCATTCACTGGCCCAATTTACACCTAATGATTTCAAAGGTACCGCCAGCGACATTGAAAGTAGAAGAATACACTGCTATTTGGACGTCGCCGTTGCTAACCATTGGAGGAACCTTGGTTTTCTTTGTGGGAATTATTACAATATTTGTGACAGGAATTGGTGTTTCAAAGGCAACTACGTGTTTTAAATCAACCCTCAAGCAATTAACAATGGCCTATGCAACAATTTTGTGCATTCTTGGCATTGCCCAGTTAATGAACTATTCCGCAATGACCTATACAATGGGAATGGCCTTTGCTCAAACTGGGTTTTGGCTTCCTATGAGTGTCGCTATACTAGGTCTGTTGGGTGTTTTCTTAACGGGTACGGACGCGGCTTCCAATGCTTTATTTGGTCAAATGGTTTGTGTTGCCGCAGAACAATCAGGCCACAGTGGATTGCTGGCCGCCAGTACCCTTAGTTCCGGTGGTGTTATGGGTAAATCCTGTGCACCTCAAGACTTAGCGATTGTTACCGCATCAGTAAATCTGCCTGGCGCTGAAGGGGAGATCATTCGCAGGGTTGTTTGGGTGTCAGTAATATTCACAGTACTTATTGGGACAATTTCCATGTTACAAGCTCATGTCTTTACCTGGATGGTACCCGTAATATCAGAAACAATTCATCAAGTTGAGAGAGCTACCTCACCGGTTATACTTTGGGGTATACCCATAATTGTTGGGCTGATTACCTTAATTAGTGTAATCAAAATGGTTAAACAGTGGACAGAAGAAGAATGTTTCTGTCCCGCCGGTGATGGAGATACATCTACGATAGATCTAAAAAAATCCGAAAGTTCTGGTTCAGGCCAGGTTATGTAATAGTATAGAATCCCTGTAAAATACCTAACCCCCCGGAAATTTTCCGGGGGTCTATTTACCCTAACAGGTAGTCTGGTTTCCCTTATGGTGTTAGGATGAGAGAAACCAGACCGGGACTACTTTTGAACACTCTTTTGGGGGAGAGCGTTCAAGCATTTTCATTATATCTAATAATATAAGCAAAATCAATGCCAACTGGTCGGCAGGTATTCTTTGAAATAGGCGGGGCATGAAACTTGCAATACTAAAAATATAATAAGTATGAGAATGATAAACAATTTAGAAACACAATTTATAAAAAAATTGCTATATTATGTTGAAATATGTAGAAATAATAAATCAAAAATTATATAATTCGCTAACTAAATTTTTAAAGGAGGTGAACCTATGGATGAGTATTTTTCAAGGGCTATGGGCATGGGGAGATATCCCGATAAAACGATTAAGGAAGTCTTCTGTAGCAACCGACCCTATTTTGATCAGATTTTATACAAAAATATAAGATTTCGTCATGAATATACTAGAGAATTTAGAGCATGGATCGAACAACTCCCGGTAAAAGAGCCTGCTTTTCTAGAAATGGAAAGAATAAAGGTAAGCATTGAACTCCTTGGTGATAACAAGGTAAGAGAATTGTTTGGTAAACTAATTGAAGTAATTAATTTCGAAACCCCTAACTTAAAACTTAATAACGACTTGGATTATTCGGTAACATTACCGCTAAACTTTACTGCAGATATTCCAAGGAAGCAACAGCAGCAAATAAGTAATTTTTGGAAGAGATTAGCCATTCCGGAAATAAATGAAAGTGAATCCTAGAAAGGGTGGAATGTACATGGAATCCGTTCAAAAAGAAGCTTCTAAAGAAACACAGAGGAAATATATCGTTAACTGGATGAAAGAAGTTATGGCAGAGAAAAAAGATGTCTCAGAAAAAAGGGCTTTTCTTGCAAAATTAAAAACTATTTGTGATTATCATGGCATTTCATTGGAAGAATTGGAAGAATTGGAAGAATTGGAAGCGTAGTTTAGCTGGTTTTAGGATCAAAATCTCCATCTGATACAAAATAGATTCGCCTGATCAATTTTTGTATCTATGTAGTTAGTCGTTTTTAAGACAGTGATCTCTTTTAGTATCACTAATACTGAGTTACCCGGGAAAGCGATACAAAAAAGGTTCATTATCACTTAAATGTAGTAAGAATAGATAATTTCACGCAGGATATTTTTTATTAGCATCGACGGTACCTTGTTTTAAGACTGAACTGCACTACCTTTAGGGTATAGTACCTCAAGAATTCTGTAGGAGGGTTATTATGGAAACTGTAGATAGGAGAATGGAGCTAAAAGTTGAGGGTGTGGTGCAGGGGGTTGGTTTTCGGCCTTTTATCTATCGATTGGCCAAGACCTACCACTTAAACGGGACGGTCCGTAATGATGGGGCGGGAGTAATTATAGAAATTGAGGGGAAAGAAGAAGATACCAATTATTTTTTGAACAATATTTTAACAGAAGCACCCGCGTTGGCTAATATCAGCAATATTCAGCAAAAGGAATTAAAACCCTTGGGGTATTCGGATTTTGTAATAGTTAAAAGTCGAGGGCAAACTGAAGGAAAGGTTATGGTACCACCGGATATAGCAACCTGTAGTGAATGTAGGACTGACTTGATTAATCCAACGGATCATCATTATAGATACCCCTTTACCAATTGTACAAATTGCGGGCCTCGCTTTACCATCGTGCAAGAATTACCCTATGACCGTAATAAAACATCCATGCAGACGTTTATCATGTGTGAGAAGTGTGAAAAAGAATATAATGACCAACTGGACAGACGTTTTCATGCACAACCGGTAGCATGTCCCAATTGTGGCCCGATGGTCCAAATCATTGATAGGAAGGGCAAAAAGCGAAAAGGCGATTGGTTAAATTTGTGCCAAAAATTACTATTAGAAGGCAAGATAGTAGCGATAAAAAGTTTAGGAGGCTTTCATCTAGCCTGTGACGCAAAAAATAAGAGAGCCATTAGGCGATTAAGAAGATTAAAAAATAGGCCCCATAAACCCCTTGCTATTATGTGCCGCGATATTGATATTGTTAGGGAATACTGTCATGTAAGTGAATATCAGGTAGATTTGCTCAAATCTCCGGCTGCACCCATCGTCGTATTAGAAAGAAGACATGATGGTGATTTGCCAAGGGAACTCTCCCCAGGTCAAAATAGTTTGGGTGTTATGCTGCCGTATACCCCACTCCATCTATTAATCATGGAGAATGGACCTTCGGTTTTGGTTATGACCAGCGGTAATAACAGTAATATGCCAATATGCATGACCAATCAGGATGCATTTAGACAGTTAGGTCAGATAGCAGATTATTTTGTTGTGCATGACCGACCCATTGAAAATCGCTGTGATGATTCAGTGGTAACAACGATTTTTGAAAGACCGTTTTTTTATAGAAGGTCGAGGGGGTACGTACCTAATTCCATTCCGGTCCCCGTGGATCAAAATACTAACATATCCATAGTAGGGGTTGGTGGCGATCTTAAAAATACTTTTTGCCTGTTAAAAGGAGGGTTAGCATATTTAAGTCCCCACATAGGCGACTTAAATACGATTGAAGGAGAGGGCGCTTATTTAGAGAGTTTAGCTAGATTTAAATCCTTGCTTCATATTGAACCGGCAGTTGTCGTAGTGGATCTACATCCCTCGTATCAATCCTCTGTCTTAGTGGAAAATAGTAAGACGTTGCACAAAGTAGCAGTACAACATCATCACGCTCACATGGCTTCTTGTATGGCAGAAAATGCTCTCAATGAACCCGTTATTGGAGCAATCTTGGACGGTACAGGATATGGTTTGGATGGCAATTTATGGGGTTTTGAAATTCTTCAGGGGGATTATGTCAATTGTGCTAGAAAGGTACACTTAGATTATGTACCATTACACGGAGGGGATAGTTCTGTAAGGAACCCCTGGAAAATTGCTGTTTCATACTTACTAAAATACGGTGGAAAGGACGGTGAGGAATTAGTCTCTAAAGTACTCCCGGGGAAAGAAGAAGTAGTTGAAATGATTAAAAAACTAATCAAAACCAACCAGAATATAACCTTAGCCTCCAGTTGTGGCAGACTTTTTGATGCCGTTGCCGCAATTCTTGGTATCTGTCAAACTGCTAGTTATGAAGGGCAGGCGGCAATAGAACTCGGTGAGCTGGTACCTTGGTTAACGAGTGATACTGAGGTGGAGAGTTTTGCAAGGTCTACATCGCCATATCCTTTTTCTATAAAAAATGGAGTCATTGACCCAGGGTTAATGATAAAAGGAATTATTAAAGATATAAAAAGGGGTGCTCAAAATAAGATAGGTAAAAAGTTTCACGATACTGTGGTAGCTATGGTGGTAGATTCTATTCAATTAGTTGGTGAAGAAACTAACTTGCGTAAGGTGGTCCTTAGTGGTGGCTGCTGGCAAAACCGATATCTTTTAATGCTTACCCAAAAAAAGCTCCAAGATAAAGGCTTTGAAGTCTATTACCACAAGTTGGTTCCTACCAATGATGGGGGGCTGTCCTTGGGACAGGTAATGGTTGGGTATTGGAGGTGCAAAAATGTGCTTGGGTGTTCCGGTACAAGTAATGCATATCAATAAACAGGACCGGGCTGTAGTAATCGTTAATAATATTGAGGTCGTTGTTAATACGGCTTTGGTACCAAATGTTAGCATTGGTGATTTTCTAATGATCCATGCAGGCTTTGCTATTGAAAAGGTATCGCTGGAAGCAGCCGAGGAAAGCATTGCCGTATGGCAGGAGTTTATAAAAAATGTTTGACCTTAAACAAATGAACAATCCCCTATTGCTAAAGAAAATGGTAGAAAAAACAATAGACCTTGGCGAAAAGGTATTGGACAAGACCCAAAAACGCCCTGTGTTTATGGAAGTTTGTGGAACCCATACGGTTGCCTTCTCACGGAGTGGCGTAAGAGGTTTATTAGAAGGTATTGTTGATTTAAGAAGTGGTCCTGGCTGTCCGGTTTGTGTGACCTCCCAAGAAGATATTGATAGGGTTCTTGAAATATCTCGTATTAAGGGTGTTACTCTGGCCACCTTTGGTGATATGCTACGTGTTCCCGGAAGCAGTTCTTCATTAGAAAAAGAACGTGCCATGGGTGCGGACATTCGAATAATTTATTCGCCTCTCGAGGCCATTAAAATGGCAGCAGAAAATCCCAAAAGAGAAATTGTCTTATTGGGGGTTGGTTTTGAAACAACAGCTCCGGCTATCGCAGTTACTTTGCAAGAAGCCAGACGAAAAAAAGTAGATAATATTTCCGTTTACAGTTTGCATAAGACCATGCCAAAGGCTCTAATAAGCCTTCTTGAGGACAAGGAATTTAGTATTGATGCTCTCCTTCTGCCAGGTCACGTGGCAGCGATAACCGGCTATCGAGCCTTTGACTTTATCGCCAGTAAATACAAGATACCCGCTGTTGTAGCAGGTTTTGAAGTCTTTGATATCATTGCAGCAATATCCTCTTTACTGAACATGCTGCTAAAAGGTGAATCAACCATTGAAAATTTATATAGCAGAATTGTTACTGAAACCGGCAATATAGCGGCGCAAAAAGCGGTGAATGAAGTTTTTGAGCAAGGAGATGCAACTTGGAGGGGTCTTGGTGAAATTGCTGGGAGTGGTCTGCTGTTAAAATCTTTGTACTGTGAATTTGAAACCCTGGTTAGGTTTCCTATTAAAATTACAGAAGCCAGTCCTTACGCCTCGGCATGTCGTTGTGGAGATCTACTAATGGGCAAAATTATGCCCTTCCAATGCAACTTGTTTAGAAAAGTATGTACCCCCAATAATCCACTCGGGCCTTGTATGGTATCGGCTGAAGGCGCCTGCTCTGTTCATTATCGGTACGATGTTTCTGACGGGGAGAGTGGTTATGGTGAAAGATGACGGCCTAAAAGGAAAAAGAATTTTGTTATCGCATGGAGATGGCGGAGCGTTAACGAGGAAATTAATAGAAGAGATTTTTTATGAAAAATTTTATAACGACATTCTTATCCAAGATCAAGATGCTGCTCTCCTGCCAGCCTGCGATAGCCCCATTGCTATGACAACCGATTCATTTATCGTTAAACCTATTTTCTTTCCCGGCGGAGATATTGGTAAATTAGCGGTTTGTGGAACTGTCAATGATTTAGCGGTAAGTGGTGCAGAGGCAAAGTATATTACCACAGCCTTTATCATTGAAGAAGGGTTCAAAATGGAAGACTTGGCACAAATCGTAGATTCAATGTGGCAAACTGCCAAAGAATGTGGTGTAACCATCGTTTCCGGAGATACCAAGGTGGTAGAAAAGGGCGGTATCGATGGCATCTTTATCAATACCACCGGTATAGGGGTAGTACCTGTAGGGGTTAACTTAGGATTTCAGCAAATCAAACCGGGAGACAAAATTATAATTAATGGAAATATTGGTGAGCATGGGGTAGCAGTTATGGCTAGCAGAGAAGGGTTTAGGATTACTCTTAGCAGCGACTGTGCACCCCTTAATAGAATAACCCAGAGTATTCTTCAGAATAGTCTGGGCGTTAAGTTTATGCGGGATCCAACCAGGGGCGGTGTAGCATCCACCCTGAAGGAAATAGCGATCTCCTCTCACCAAGTAGATTTTTGGATTAATGAAGAAAACCTCCCCATAAGTCAGGAAGTCAATACAGTGTGCCAATTATTGGGGTATGATCCGCTTTATTTAGCAAATGAGGGGAAGTTTCTGGCTTTCATTGCACCGGAGGAGTGTGAAAAAATAATCAGTTTAATGAAAGAGCTTCCTTATGGCGAGAATACTTGCTGTATAGGAGAAGTACAAGAAGGGAAGGGTGATGTTTTACTAAAAACAATGATTGGCGGCACTAGAAAACTAAATTTATTATCAGGTATAAGTTTACCCAGAATTTGTTAGTTTGGTAAGTCTACTCAGGGCAAATAGGTGGGTGAGATTATTATGATAAATAATGAAATGTGGGATTTATTGCATGAAGGGATAATTATCGTTAATACACAGGGAATTGTTTTAAAGTTAAATTCAATTGCTGAAAGGTTGTTTAATACTAGTGCAACTAAAGCTGTTGGCAAAAAAGTTGGCTCAATCGTTCCGGGGTCGCCTTTGACAGAAGTATTGGCGAAGGGTAAAGACATTGCTAATTGGTCCGAACGTAGAGGGGGCAAGTATTTAACTTCAAAACATACTCTAGTAGTGGATCAGGGCGAAATTGTTGGTGCCATGAGTATGTATTTAGACGTGTCAGAATTGGAGAGAACAAAAAATAAACTTAAGGATTCTTCACAGAAGGAGAGAGAGTTAGATACAATTTTAGAGCATTCTCATGATGGTATTTGGATTATGGATGGGAAGGGTATAACTTTGAGGGTAAGTAAGTCCTGGGAGAATTTTTCTGGGATAAAAAGAGAAGATTTAATTGGTAAATCAGTTTATGAAATAGTAGCCCAAGGTATTTATTCAGATTCAGCTGCTATTCATGTAATACGGCAAAGAAAACCAGTCACCATTGTTTATACTACCAAAACAGGAAGAAAAGCACTGGTCTCGGCTGTACCTATTTTTGATGGGGCCAATATATGGCGAATTGTCTCTAATGTGAGGGATATAACTGAATTATCCAAGTATCGTAAGGAATTGGAAGAAAATAATTCAGTAAAAAACCAAGAGCTTAGCAAAGCAAAGAAAACAAATATCAAAGAAGTTATTACAAAGAGCAGATCCATGGAAGGGGTTTTTAAACTTGCCTTACAAACAGCAAACTCAGACGCGACCGTATTAATTCTTGGCGAATCCGGTGTAGGTAAGGATGTTCTGGCAAGATTTATCCATAGAAACAGTGGTCGCAGTAAGGGACCTTTTATAAATGTTAATTGTGGTGCAATACCCGAAAATCTTATGGAATCAGAATTATTTGGTTATGAGGAAGGCTCCTTTACAGGTGCCAAAAAGAATGGTAAGCCGGGCATGTTTGAATTAGCTGAAAACGGCACCCTTTTCCTGGACGAGATAGGGGAAATTCCCATTCAAATGCAGGCTAAGTTACTTCACGTATTGCAAAATCATTCTATCATGCGTGTTGGGGGCATGAAGCAGATTAGTATTAATGTAAGGATCCTGGCAGCAACAAATCAGGATTTGAAAATCATGATTGAGCAAGGTAAGTTTAGGAAAGACCTTTACTATAGATTAAATGTTATCCCAATCGCTATTCCTTCTTTAAGGGAAAGATCCGAAGATATTGCACCGTTAATCATGCATTTTTTAGCGGTGAATAATGAAAAATACAACCTAACTAAAAAGATAAGTTCCTCTGCTCTGGATTATCTTTTGAGATATAATTGGCCCGGTAATGTTAGAGAATTAGAAAATCTTATTGAAAGATTGGTTTTAACATGCTCGGAAAACGTGATAGATAAAGATCATCTGCCTAGTTTTATTCAGAAGAAGAATTTGTTTAAAACAATGCAAGATAAAGGATTAACTAGTTTAAAAGAGGCAAAGGAAGAATTAGAAAAGGAAATGGTCGCCTGGGCATTGGAAAACTTTAAAAGCACTAGAAAGGCCGCTTCGTTTCTTGGTGTAGCACAGCCAACGATTGTCCGGATGTCCCATAAATATAATTTAAAATAAGAAATTGCTAGATCATGGTTTTAACAAGGAAGGGAGGAGGGAATGGGTAAGTGCACGAAGTAGCCATTATTGAGGAATTAATAACAACTGTAAATGAAGAATGCCAAAAAAATAAAATTGACCAAGTGAATGTTATAAAACTGGGGGTTGGCAGGCTTTCCGGCGTTGTGCCGCATGCATTAGAGTTTGGCTTTTCTGCTATCAAAAATGGACCATTGCTTGAGCATTGCAATCTGATAATTTCCGAGATAAAACCGGTATATTGCTGTAATGACTGTAGCTTTTCTTTTACTACGAATGAATTATGTTATACCTGTCAGAACTGTGAGAGTCGAAATGTAAGATTGGTGGAGGGTGAAGATTTAATACTTGAATGTATAGAAGGGAAAGGGGCGTAATAAATGGTTAATGTTATTTATTCAAATAAAATCATTAAGGCCAATGGGGATATTGCAGCAGAAAATAGGAGCTTCTTAGAAGAGAAGGGTGTTGTATTATTAAATTTAGTCAGTGCTCCTGGTGCTGGAAAAACAACCCTTTTGGAAAAGACGTTACCACTTCTCGTTGATAAATTTAAGGTAGCGGTCATCGAAGGAGACATCTATACAACACAAGATGCTGAAAGAATTGCTCAAGCTGGGGCTGAGGTGGTGCAAATTAATACCGAAGGCGCCTGTCATCTTGATGCAGTTATGATTAGAGAGGCTATTAAACAACTAACGGTTGAAGAATTGGACCTGATTATTGTTGAAAACATAGGTAATCTCGTTTGTCCAGCTGAATTTGATCTTGGTGGAGATGTAAAGGTAGTGGTGGCAAGTGTAACGGAAGGGATGGACAAGCCAACCAAATATCCTTTAGCCTTTAAAGAAGCAGCGATTGCGGTTATTACAAAAACTGACTTATTACCGTATGTGGAGTTCAATTTAGGTGCGTATATTGATACTTTATTTAAACTGAACCCGAACATTAAGATATTCCCGGTTACGTCTACCAAGGATGAAGGGATTGAAGAATGGTGTCAGTTAATTGGTCGATTGATCTGGAAAAAAAGAAGAAGTATAAATGTACTGTAGATTGAACGGGCAAATCTAGCTGGCCCGTATCGGGTAGAATAGGCAGTTAGGTTTATTAAAAGAGGGATCCCACGCATCGTTTTGTCGGAATAATTCGACAAAACGATGCGTGTTCATAGTAAATGCCGATTTACACAGGTACGACAACACCCTATAGGGTAGATGTTAATAAACTTATTTATTCGGAAATACTATAATATGGTGTTGGAGTAAATAAATGGAGGTAGCTGTCATGAAACAGCAGCCGCAGAATGAGTACAGTGCTGATCAAATCCAGGTCCTTGAAGGACTCGAGGCTGTAAGAAAACGACCCAGTATGTATATTGGGAGCACAAGTGTCCAGGGACTGCATCACTTGGTATATGAAGTAGTAGATAATAGTATTGACGAGTCCTTAGCTGGATATTGTGACCGAATTGAAGTAATTATTCATAAAGATAACAAAATTACCGTTATTGACAACGGACGTGGTATTCCAGTAGATATACAACCCCAAGTAGGTAGACCGGCAGTAGAAGTTGTTTTAACGATGCTGCATGCCGGTGGTAAATTTGGCGGCGGCGGTTATAAGGTCTCCGGTGGTCTCCACGGGGTAGGTGTTTCTGTAGTAAATGCTTTAGCAGAAGAACTGGTAGTAGAAGTTAGACGAGACGGTAAAATTTTTCGCCAAGAGTTTTCACGTGGTTTAGCAACATCAAAGCTTACGGTAATTGGCTCGAGTAAAAGTACAGGTACAAAAGTTACCTTCAAACCAGATGCTGAGATTTTTGAGGAACTAACCTTTAGCTTAGAGATACTGTCGCAAAGATTACGGGAGCTAGCTTATTTAAATAAAGGCTTAAAAATTATCTTAAGGGATGAAAGAAAAGAGCCTGTAGCAGAAGCAGTGTTTCAATTTGAGGGTGGCATCAGTGATTTTGTCCAACATTTAAATAGAAATAAACAAGTTTTACATCCCAAACCAATCTTTGTCCGAAGTGAAAAAGAGAATATTATTGTTGAAGTTGCTTTGCAATACAATGAAAGCTATAGTGAAAATATTTTTTCCTTTGCCAATAACATTCACACAACGGATGGAGGGACGCATGAGGTTGGCTTAAAAACGGCTCTGACCAGGGTCATTAATGATTATGGGCGAGGCCATAATTTATTAAAAAATAATGATTCGAATCTATCCGGCGAAGACATTCGTGAAGGTGCAACCATTGTCATTAGTGTAAAAGTTCCTGAACCACAGTTTGAAGGTCAGACCAAAGCTAAATTAGGCAACAGTGAAGTTAGGGGCATTGTCGATTCTACCCTGGCGGAAGGTTTATCAACCTATCTGGGAGAGAATCCTGCAGTAGCTAAAAGAATAATTGAAAAGGCTATAACCGCTTTACGGGCAAGAGATGCATCCCGTAAGGCACGGGAGCTAACCAGAAGAAAAAGTGCTTTGGAGACCATGTCACTGCCCGGCAAATTAGCTGATTGCTCAGAAAAGGACCCGAGCATCTGCGAATTATATCTGGTAGAGGGTGATTCAGCAGGTGGTTCAGCCAAACAGGGACGCGACAGGAGTTTTCAAGCGATATTACCACTTCGGGGTAAAATTATTAATGTTGAAAAAGCAAGAATGGATAGAATCCTGGCCAATGAAGAGATTCGGGCAATGATAACTGCTATGGGGTGTGGTGTAGGGGGAGACTTTGATGTAAGTAAAGCTCGATATCATAAAATTATCATTATGACAGATGCTGATGTTGACGGAGCACACATTCGAACTTTATTAATGACCTTTTTCTTCAGACATATGAAACCCCTTATTGAAGCCGGTTATCTGTACGTTGCTCAACCACCTTTATTTAGGATTCGTAAAGGCAAACAGGATATTTATGCTTATAGTGAGCATGAACTGGAATCAGTTTTAAAAAGAATTGGTAATCACAATGTAAATATTCAACGCTATAAAGGTTTAGGTGAAATGAATCCCGATCAATTGTGGGAAACGACCATGGATCCGGATACTAGAACGATTCTACAAGTAAAATTACAGGATGTAATTGAGGCAGATGCTATCTTTTCCATGCTCATGGGGGATAGGGTAGAGCCAAGACGTGATTTTATTGAGGAAAATGCCCAATATGTACGAAATTTAGATATTTAAATGGGATTACTTATCGAGTAAAGGTTTATTTTGCAAGGAATCCACCAGTGAATAGAAGATATGCATTTTCCTATCGCTTAAAGAATGGAGGTTGATGCTACTATGTATGGATATTGACTTGTTTTTTGTGATTTCTTTAAAAATGATGGGGAAGGTAGTTTGTATCTAACGATGATATCTATTTAATGAGGTAAGGGGGAACAAAAGGATGATAAAACGACTATTTACCTCCGAGTCAGTTACTGAAGGACACCCGGATAAAATTGCGGATACCATTTCGGACGCAGTTCTTGATACGATACTTCAAAATGATCCCCACGCCCGGGTGGCTTGTGAAACGTTGGTGACAACAGGTCTTGTTTTGGTTAGCGGAGAAATTTCCACGCAATGTTATGTAGACATTCCGAAGGTAGTACGGGAAACCATTCGGGAAATTGGTTATACCAGAGCAAAGTTCGGCTTTGACTGTGATACTTGTGCAGTCGTTACCTCTATCGATGAGCAATCCAGTGATATTGCTCAGGGGGTTGAACATGCACTGGAAATTCGGGATTGCGTTGACAGCAAAGATGACCCTGAGGCTATTGGTGCCGGCGATCAAGGTATTATGTTTGGCTATGCTTCGAATGAAACGGCAGACTATATGCCCCTTTCTATTTCACTAGCTCATCGTCTGGCCAGACGATTGACTGAAATTAGAAAAACAGGCCAGGTATCGTATCTTCGTCCGGATGGCAAGACTCAGGTAACCATTGAATTTGATGGAGATAAGCCGGTAAGAGTTGATACCATTGTCATTTCGACCCAGCACAATC
Source organism: uncultured Desulfotomaculum sp. (assembly GCA_946411205.1). Lineage (GTDB taxonomy): Bacteria > Bacillota > Desulfotomaculia > Desulfotomaculales > Desulfotomaculaceae > Desulfotomaculum. The sequence goes on along the minus strand of CAMKDG010000012.1, from coordinate 22,657 downwards.
CGGAAGTAACTAGGCTTGACATGGAAAGGGATCTGATGGAATTGGTAATTAAGCCGGTGGTTCCGCCGGAGTATTTAGATAATCGTACCCGTTATCTGTTTAATCCCTCGGGCCGCTTTGTTATTGGCGGACCTCAGGGTGATACCGGCCTTACCGGACGCAAGAACATTGTAGATACCTATGGCGGCGTGGCACGTAATGGTGGCGGAGCCTTATCGGGAAAGGATCCCACGAAAGTTGACCGGTCTGCCAGTTATGCTGCACGGTATATTGCCAAAAATATTGTGGCAGCAGGTTTAGCGGCCAGATGCGAAATACAATTGTCCTATGCAATCGGTGTAGCCCAGCCGGTTTCAATTATGGTAGAAACCTTTGGCACGGGTCGGATTAATGAAGAAAATCTTATCCAACTGGTGAAGAAGAACTTCGACTTGCGCCCTGGGGCGATCATCAGGGAGTTAGATTTACGCCGACCTATTTATAAACAAACCGCAGCCTATGGGCATTTTGGCAGAAGTGATCTTAACTTACCCTGGGAGCAAACGGATAAGGCTGAGCTACTCAAGAAGGAGGCTGGGTTTTAAAGCCTAGATAACGGGAGTTTCTAACTCTCTAGTTCAAATGGGGGGTAAAGGCAGCGGCTGCAGTTTTTAGCAGCAATCTTGGGTTAAGGTGGACATTGTTTTGTGAAAACAGTATAATAGTAGCAAATCAAAATATGGGGACAATGGAATATTATGGACAATGTTCTGATTACTAGCTTATATCTAGCTTTCAAAAAAGTACATATACATTTTACCGCCTTAGCTGAAGAAATGGGCCTGGACTCGGCACCCCTTTCGGCGCTGCTCAAGTTATGGCAGCAAGATGGATTGACCATTACTGAACTGGGGGAGAAACTTTTTTTAAAAGCCAGTACCATTACTTCTTTAGTAGATCGTATGGAAAGAGATGGCTTAGTCCGCCGGGAAAGGAATCATGAGGACCGGCGGGTAGTTCGTATTTATCTAACAGAGAAAGCTAGGGAGTTACAAGGGAAATTTCCTAATTTTGAACAATACATTGCTGAAAAAACCAAGGATAAATTGTCAAAAGAAGAAACCGAACTATTAATAACCTTGCTCAATAAAATGGAATCTGCCTTATAAAGAAAGGCTGCTAACCTTCCTGGTTAGCAGCCTTTCTTTTATCGAGAGGGCCTTTTTCCTTAATAAAAAATACCAGTGGGATTGCTACAAAGATAAAAAGTGCCGAGATGAAAAAGGTATCGTCAATAGCAAAAACCAGTGCTTGTTTTTGTAATACACCCCAAACGTAACTAAGCGCTACGCCGGAGGCTGATTCGCTGCCTACGCTATTCATTAGAGCAACTTGTATTTGTTTAAGATGCAAAGCTACCCCAGGGGCAAAGGAAGAAATTCCGTCCGATAGCCGGGCAGTATGAAAGATTTGGCGATTTTGCATAATCGTCGTCAGCACGGCTATGCCAAAGGAGGCAAAGATTTGCCGAATTACATTGCTAAGAGCCGAGGCTTGTCCTACTAACTGTTTAGAGACTACATTCATACCCGCAGTGGAGATGGGCATCATGGCCAGCCCCATACCAAAGGAACGAATAGATAGAATAATAATTAATTCCAGCTTTCCAGTATCGGCAGCAAGATGTTGCAATTCCAGGGTGCCCACGGCCAGGATGGTAAGACCAACAAAGCTGATCACTTTGGCACCAAACTTATCAAATAAAACACCGCTAATCGGCATCATTAGGCCAGTTACCAGGGATGCCGGCAAGAGCAGCAAGCCCGTATCGTAGGCGGACATGTTCATGAGATTTTGAGTAAATAACGGTGTTAAAAACACCCCGCCAAACAGACCAATGTTGATTAAGCCACCCACCAGAACACTGATGCTAAAGGTGGAATTTTTTAATAGACGAAGGTCCAATAAGGGTTCTTCACAGGATAGCTCATGCAACACAAAAAGCAGTAGAGTAAAGAAAGAAATGAGAAAAAGCATGACAATATAGTAAGAACTCCAGCCTTCTTTAGAACCCTGGCTTAGGGCTAGTAATAAAGAAAAACACCCTGCAGTGGATAAAAGGAAACCCCAGCCATCAAATTTGGTTTTCTCCTTTAAAGGGGTTTCTTTTAATAAAAAGATAGATAGGAAGATACCTAGCAGCCCAACCGGAATATTAATTAAAAAAAGCAATCGCCAATTAAAATGTTCAAGAATATAGCCGCCCAGAGTTGGACCAACGGCCGGTCCCATAATGGCAGCCATGCCCCAGACACCCAGGGCCAGGCCAATTTGGTTAAGGGGGACAATGCGGTAAATAATGGCCATGCTGATCGGCATGATAATACCGCCCCCGAGTCCTTGCAATACCCGAAAGACAATCAATGACTGATTGCTCCAGGCAAAGGAACAAAAGACCGAACCCAAGGTAAAAAGCCCCAAGGAGTAGATGAAAACTTTTTTATTGCCAAATCTGTCTCCTAAATACCCGGAGAGGGGGATCACAATGGCGGAGGATAACATGTAGCCTGTTAAAACCCACTGAACATCATTGGACGAAACCCCAAAAATAGCCATTAATTTGGGAATGGCTACGTTAACAGAACTGCTGCTTAAAATGGCTGCAAAGGCACCGGTAACAATGACAAATAAAGGTAGCCAGAATGATTCTGACGGTTCCTGCGGTGTTGTACTCATTTAGAAAAGCTCCCTCTGAAATAATTAGAATTCAAAATAGGTTATGGTAGAAATTTTACAACAGACAATAACCCGTGTCTATAGGCTAGTGAGCATCCATTTGGAGAAAGTTACCCAGTTACATCTTATTTACCAAGGGCGGGAACAAATAACACCGGTTTAAGGCAGGAAATGCGAGAGCCATCAGCGAATCATTAGTTGTTTTAGGGGCTATTTGTATAGAAGAGGTGATTATTTTTTGGCTTCCTTTAGAGACACCCGGGCATTGGTTGACGGAGCCTTTATGGCTGGCCTCACAGCGGTGTTGGGTCTGTTGGGGATGTTTATCCCGCCGTTTTTATTTGTAAGCAGTGTGCTTTTGCCGATTCCTCTGGCAGTATTGGTGAGACGTCGAGATTTAAAAGTAGCAATTCTGTCCTTGATCGTAACCATTTTTTTAATGGCAATACTCTACCCGAACCCTCTGCAAGTTCTCATCATGTTTATTCAATTTGGGCCATTGGGGCTGGTTCTAGGGCTTTTATATAAAAATTACGTCTCGGCGGGACACGCAATGGTTACCGCATATATTGTTTCAGCCTTGGCAGCTCTTGCGGTGATCACCTTGACTGTATTGGTAAGCGGGATTAATTTTGAGATCATGCAAGCTTCCCTAACGGAAGTCATGAACAAGGTGTTTGCTATGTATCAAGAGGCCGGGGTGCCGGTACCAGCGGATCAGCAGCAACTCTTTCTCAATAGTATAAAGTCAACCATGCTAGTGTTGCCGACCATTTATGTTATTTTTGCCCTGTTTGCCACTACCCTCACTTATATTGTTGGGGCTAAGGTTTTACGGCGGTTAAACTACCAAGTCAATGCTTTACCTCCCTTTAGTAAATGGAGATTGCCCTGGTATGCTATTTGGGGAATGATTCTTGGCTTACTGTTTCTCTTGGCGGGTAACCAGTTCCACTTCAATACCAGTAAGATTATCGGGCAAAATGTACTGACCCTGTTTGCCTTCATTTTCTTTATCATGGGGCTGTCTGTGGTGGTACATTTTTATAAACAAATAAAGTTATCCAAACCCTTTAAGATGGTGCTGCTTTTCTTGCTGATTATTTATATCAGCTTTATGTATATGGCGGTTGTTCTCTTGGGACTGCTGGATACCATCTTTAATTTGCGCCGACCCATTGTTAAAAAAGAAAAGGAAAATTAAGATAGCTTAAGGAGAGGATACCATGCAAGTTGTATTGTTAAAGGATGTTGCTAAATTAGGGGTTAAGGGAGATATCGTCAATGTTACCGAGGGCTATGCCAGAAACTTTTTATACCCGAGAAATTTGGCATCACCAGCTTCTGAAGGGAAATTAAAAGAGATTTCCAATCAGCGGCAAGCCCAGGCTGATAAAAAACAAAAACAAGAGGCAGCAGCCAAGGAACTGGCTGCTAAGATTAGCAATTTAACAGTAGTATTAAACGCTAAGGTGGGAGAGGGTGGCCGACTTTTTGGTGCCATCAGTAACAAAGACGTTGCCGACGGTCTAAAGAAACAGCATGGCTACGACATAGACAAGAAAAAGATTGTACTGAAGGAGCCTATTAAGAATCTGGGCACCCATAAAATTACCATTAAAATTCATCCCGTGGCCCAGGCTGAGATTAGTGTTCAAGTGACGGCTGTCGAATAACTCAGGGAATCGGGATAGGACAAGGCGCTTGAAAGGAGCAACAGACATGAACGATTTCCTCGAAGGATTCCAGAACGAGATAGTAGAACAGGATACCAATCAATTTGCCGCTGGCGATCAGCTTCGACGGCAGGTTACCGCCATGTATGGCCTGTTGAGTAATATTTACGGGTCGGATAAGCTGGTGCTGAGGGCTGGAAAATTGGAAGCCTTATCATTGATTCGTTCCGAAATTATTGAGGAAAGGGTACTGGCTTTACAAAAGCTGGTATTTGAAGATCCAACTTACGAAACATTGCCTTCCCTTGAAGAGATCCCGGCTATCTTAGAAACACTGCAAGATGAAATTGCCGATACCATTGCCCGACGTACCGTGGAAGAAGAGTTGGAAAAGAAGATCGGCGAAAAAATGAACCAACGGCACGAAGATTATATTAAAGAAATAAAAATGCAAATCATTAAGGATAACACTGGACCGGAGAATGCGCAAACCCTTAAGAAGTTCGCCATTTTGGAAAAGCTGGATTCCAAGAAGCTAGCCTCCTCGGCTATGCAAATCTTGCGGCCGGAGAGTTTTGAGGAGGTTATTGGGCAGGAAAGGGCGGTAAAAGCTTTGTTGGCCAAACTGGCGTCGCCCTTTCCCCAACATATTATTCTCTACGGGCCGCCTGGAGTAGGCAAAACAACCGCAGCTCGCTTGGCTTTGGAAGTGGCCAAGGGCATTAAAGGGGCACCCTTTGCCAAGGATGCTTCCTTTGTGGAAGTGGATGGCACGACTCTCCGTTGGGACCCTAGGGAAGTGACGAACCCGTTACTGGGCTCGGTACATGATCCTATTTACCAGGGGGCTCGCCGGGACCTAGCTGAGACCGGCATACCGGAGCCCAAGCTGGGTCTGGTAACCGACGCCCACGGCGGCATTTTGTTTATCGATGAAATAGGGGAATTAGATCCGGCGCTGCAAAATAAGCTCTTAAAGGTATTGGAAGATAAACGGGTCTTTTTTGATTCCGCATATTACGATCCCAGTGATAACAACGTGCCTAAGTATATCAAGAAGATTTTTGATGAGGGCGCTCCGGCAGATTTTGTCTTAATTGGTGCCACTACCCGGGAACCGGAGGACATTAACCCTGCAGTGCGTTCCCGCTGTGCCGAGGTATTCTTTGAACCGCTTACTCCGACAGCCATTCAGGACATTATCCGGCAGGCTGCCAGGAAATTAAACGTTAAATTGGATGAGCAAATTCCAGAAATTATTTCTGAATATACCATTGAGGGTAGAAAAGCTATCAATATTCTATCGGATGCCTACGGCTTGGCTTATTTCCGTCAACACCAAGAGAACCATAATGCCATCCACATTACCGTGCAGGATGTTTATGAGGTTGTTCAGATTAGCCGCTTAACCCCCTACGTGCTAACGAAGGCTTCTGACGAATATGAAGTAGGGAAAATTTTTGGCTTGGGTGTATCGGGTTACCTGGGTTCTGTGCTGGAGATTGAAGCGGTGGCCTTTACCGCCCGCAGCCAAGGACAGGGTACTATTCGCTTTAATGATACCGCCGGTACGATGGCCAAAGACTCAGTATTTAATGCTGCTTCGGTTATTCGAAAACTCACCGGGCAAGATATCGGTAACTATGATATTCATGTAAACGTAGTGGGTGGTGGCAGAATCGATGGTCCTTCCGCCGGTGTGGCCATTATGTTGGCCATGCTTAGTGCCATACAAGATCAGCCCCTGCCGCAAAACATTGCGGTGACCGGTGAGGTTTCCATTCAGGGCAAAGTAAAGGCTGTGGGTGGCATTTTCGAGAAGATTTATGGAGCCAAGCAAGCGGGAATTCAGAGGGTATTCATACCAAAGGAAAATATTCAGGATGTACCTGTGGATTTAAAAGGTATAGAGGTTGTTCCGGTGCAAAGAGTAGAAGAGATTTTACAGCATATTTTACCAGACATTCTAACTAGTCAATCCATTGCATAGTTAAACTAAAATAGTAAATAAATGCCCAAAAAGGTGATTCAATGTTAGATCGTGTACCACCCCAGAATATAGAAGCGGAGCAATCGGTGCTGGGGGCCATGCTGTTGGAGCGAGAAGCGATCTTCCGGGTGATGGAATTCCTGAAGCCGGAGGATTTTTATCGGGACAGCCACCGCATTATTTTTCAGGCCATAGTGGAACTGGCGGAAGCCGGCCGGGCTGTGGATTTAATCACGGTATCCGATCTGCTCCGGGACCGGGGTGATCTGGAGAAAATAGGTGGCATTACCTATATTGCCACTCTGGCTAACCTAGTACCTACGGCAGCCAATGCAGAATACTATGCCCGTATTGTGGAGGAAAAGTCCCTTACCCGGTCGGTTATCTCGGTAACCACGCGGATTTCTTCCCGGGGCTACGAGGGTGTGGAAAACCCGGAGGAGTTGTTGGATGAGGCCGAACGTTCTATCCTGGAATTAGGACAGCGGCGCAGTACCAATTCCTTTACACCCATTAAAGAGATTTTGGTCCAAACCTTTGATGATATAGAACATATCTATAACAATCGTGGCAAAATTACCGGGGTACCCACAGGGTTTATTGAGTTAGATCGTATCACCAATGGATTTCAAAAGGGAGATATGATTATTCTTGCCGCCCGCCCGAGTATGGGAAAAACGGCCTTTGCTATTTTAATTGGACAATATGCGGCAGTGAAGCACCAGGTACCGGTGGCTATTTTTAGCTTGGAAATGTCCAAGGAACAATTGGTGCAGCGTATGTTGTGTTCCGAAGCGATGGTGGATGCCCATAAGGTACGAACCGGCAATATTTCAGATGAAGACTGGTCCAAGCTTCACCAGGCAGCTCGCTTTCTTTCCCGGGCACCCATTTATCTGGATGATAGTGGAGCTGCCACGGTACGGGAAATTAGATCTAAAGTGCGGCGATTAAAGTCGGAACAGGGACTGGGACTAATCGTCATTGACTATCTGCAGTTAATGTCTGGCGGTAAGCGCATTGAGAACCGCCAACAGGAAATTGCCGATATTTCCAGAAAGTTGAAAGGACTGGCTAAAGAATTAGGGGTACCGGTGGTGGCACTCTCCCAGTTAAGTCGTGCCGTAGAAAGCCGCACGGATAAACATCCCATGATGTCGGACCTACGGGAAAGCGGCAGTATTGAGCAGGATGCTGACTTGATCATGTTTATCTATCGCGATGAATACTACAACCCCGAATCAGAAAAGAAAGGCATCGCCGAAATCATCATAGCCAAGCAGCGTAACGGGGCAGTGGGAACCGTTCAACTAGGCTTTTTTAAAGATTTTGTAAAATTTGTGAATTTAGCTCCTCGGGAGTAAAAGGACGCATGTGCAAAGAAGAACAAGCTAATGCGATTCTCCGGGGCTTTTTTTATTTGTGAATCACAGTTGACAATAAACAGAAAACTGGATAATATATTTCTGTTGTGGAATTAGTACGTGATAGAAATGGATATTATCTAGGGAACAAGAAGTTCTTTGAGGCCCAAATAGACTACTTTTTCGCAGCTCTGTTTGGGTTATTTTTGTTCCCATGGGAAGAATAGTAATGTAATTGATCAATATTAAATGTGATAATTAGTGAATAAAATCTCTAAAATGAAAAGGTAACCTAAGGAAGATTTAGGAGGTGCACGTATGTCTACAGTTGTTATTATAGGTGCCCAATGGGGTGATGAGGGTAAGGGAAAGGTAACAGATTTTTTAGCCGAGAAGGCCGAACTAATCGTACGTTACCAGGGCGGCAATAATGCCGGCCATACTGTGGTGGTAGATGATCAAGAATTTAAACTACACCTAATCCCCTCTGGCATTTTATATCCGGATAAACTTTGTGTGATTGGCAATGGTGTTGTCATTGATCCTAAGGTGTTAAAAACAGAATTAGATTCTTTAAAGGATCGTGGAGTAGCCATTGGTAAACTGTGCGTGAGCCAAAGAGCCCACGTTATTATGCCTTACCATCGCCAATTGGACGCAGTGGAAGAAGAGCAAAAGGGCGATGCCAAAATTGGCACTACCAAGCGGGGCATTGGCCCTACTTATACGGATAAAACTTCCCGTGTGGGTATTCGTATTGTAGATCTTATTGATCAAGAAGAGTTCCCTAAAATGCTCAAGCAGAACATCGATGGCAAGAATGAGCTTTTTGCTAAGATTTACAATGTAGAGGGTTTTTCTTTTGAAGAAGTCTTAGCAGAATATCAAGGCTATGCAGAAATGTTAGAGCCTATGGCCGAAGATGTCTCCCTGTTGGTTCATAATGCTATTAAAGAAGGCAAAAATGTCCTTTTTGAAGGAGCTCAGGGAACCCTACTGGATCTCGACCATGGCACGTATCCCTATGTCACTTCGTCCCATCCCACCGCTGCCGCTGCCTGTCTTGGGTCCGGTATTGGACCAACCAAAATAGATCGAGCACTGGGCATTGTTAAGGCCTACACCACTCGGGTAGGCGAAGGACCGTTCCCCACAGAATTACATGATCAACTGGGGGAAGAAATTAGAAAGAACGGTAATGAATATGGCACCACCACTGGGCGTCCCCGTCGCTGTGGCTGGTTTGATGCAGTGATTGTTCGTTATGCTGCCCGTGTGAGTGGACTGGACAGTCTAGCCATTACCAAACTAGATGTTCTTACTGGTTTACCGGTCATCAAGCTTTGCTCTGGCTATCGTTATAAAGGAGAGGTTATCAAAGAGTTCCCTGCCTCCTTGAAAGAATTGGCCAAGTGCGAGCCTGTCTACGAGGAATTCCCTGGTTGGCAGGAGGATATTTCTCAGGTTACCAAATATGAAGATCTGCCGGAAAATGCTAAGCGTTACCTGGAACGCATTGTGGAATTAACCGAAGTTAAAATTGCCATCATTGGTGTTGGTGTCAAGCGCACCCAAACCATTATCATCGAAGATCTTTTTGCTTAAAACCATGCGGGGTCACTACGACCCCGCATTTTTATCAAATATTTTTGTTTTAAAACTAATGCTTTAAACTAATGAAAATTTTTTAGGACAAACTTGTTGACACAGGATTTACGATAAGGTATTATATCACTTGTGAGGTTTTCACGGCGATTTAAAACTAAATATGATCCATTAGCTCAGTTGGTAGAGCACCTGACTTTTAATCAGGGTGTCCCGCGTTCGAGTCGCGGATGGATCACCAATTTTTTATTTAGGATGTTTACAGACTTTTTGGGAATGGATATAATAGTATTGTAGTGCGGATGTGGCTCAATGGTAGAGCATCAGCTTCCCAAGCTGAGGGTTGCGAGTTCGAATCTCGTCATCCGCTCCAGTAAAATCAAGCCCTCCAGGGATTATTTAATCCTCTGGAGGGCTTTTTGGTGTCCGATCACTCAGCCAGGTGGCTTTTTATTTTTCCAGGTAAGAGTATTTATAGTATGCAAATCTGACGATTTGCTTTTTCTTTAATAAATTATGTAAAGGAAACTTGTCAAAAAACTTTGGCGTGATATAATAAAGATGTAAAGCAACCTTGTCAATAAGAGGGTGGTTGAGTGGAAAATAAGGTTGAAGAATTAAGGAAGAACAAAGGGTTAAGCCAAGAAGAATTTGCCAGAAAGATCAAGGTTTCTAGACAAACCGTAAGTTCTATAGAAACAGGGAAATATAACCCATCTTTGGAATTAGCTTTTTCCATTGCAGATTTTTTTGATAGGTCCATCGAAGAAATCTTCATACACAAGAGGAGTGGGAAGAATGAAAAAAAATAACTTGTTCGTTGGAATATTATATTTTTTAGTGGGTGTTGCTTGTTTACTTATTGGTTGGTTATTTGAAACAAAATTGGAGAGTCTGCTATTTGGATTTGCAAGTGGAAGTATTTGTGGTGGAGCGGTAATGTTGTGGAAGTACTATTATTGGACAAGACCGGAAAATAGAACGAAGTATCTAGAAAAAACAGAAAATGAAACTATCGAGCTGAATGATGAAAGGAAGACTAAATTACGAGATAAGTCTGGTAGATATGCTTATATTATTGGGTTGCTTGTAATATCTGTTTCGATAGTTCTTTTTTCTATCCTGGGCAGTTTGGATATTATCAAAAATTCTAGATTGATTATCTTATATTTAGGAGGACTTTTGGTGTTTCAATACATGATTGGACTCGTTATATACAACCATTTAAGCAATAAGTATTAAACTAGGAAGTTTTATAGGACTTTAGACCTGCTTGATTAGTGCAATATTCCTATATTCCAAGCTGTTTCAGGGTGATACAATCAAGTTACGACAATACCAGAAACCCTTCCCTTAAAGCCTCTACCTTCGGGTGGGGCTTTTAGCTTTGCTAGAAACTATTTTAGTGGGTGTGACTTTCGAAATAGGAGCATACTATTTGAGACAGCTACTTGGAATAGGACCTGATTTTAGGGATGAATAGACCAATTTGAGGAGATTTTTTCCTATGGGCAAGAAAACAAAAGCTTTTTTTGTGCTGTTTTTTATCCTGTTTTTGGTTATGGTGGGTTTTGGCATTATTATTCCTATCTTACCCTTTGTGGTAACCCATTTTGGTGGTGGGCCAACTATATTGGGGCTCTTTATGGCCTCCTTTTCATTGATGCAATTTTTCTTTGCCCCCCTCTGGGGTCGATTATCGGACCGTATAGGTCGCCGCCCAGTGTTATTAATTGGTTTAAGCGGCTATGGCATCACGTTTATTTTATTGGGTATGGCCGATCATTTATGGATGTTGTTTGCCATTAGGATGTTATCCGGCATAATTTCTTCGGCCACTTTACCCACGGCAATGGCTTATATTGTGGATATTACTGAGGGCGAGGAAAGATCGAAAGGGATGGGCCTAATGGGTGCCGCCATGGGGGTGGGCATGGTTTTTGGGCCGGCCCTGGGCGGCTGGCTAGGTCATTATGGTTTTGCTATCCCTTTTTATGCTGCAGGTGCTTTGGCCATCATAACTTGGCCCTTTGCCTATTTCTTTTTACCGGAGTCCTTAAAAAGATCTGACAGCCATCGGGTTGAGGATGCTGCGAAAATTTCTTTTAAGGTAATCAAGCATCCGTTGTTTACCCTATTTATGCTCAATTTTATTACTAATTTTAGCATGGCCATCTTCCAAGGCACCTTTGCTCTTTATGCCGCCGACAGGGCAGGCTTTGGGCCTAGGGAAATGGGTACAGTATTCACCATTATGGGTATCATTAGTGTGATTATTCAGGGAGGTATGATTGGTAGGCTAGTAAAGTTCTTTGGCGATGCCAATTTGATTAAAGCCGGTCTTTTTATCTCCGGCATCGGGATGGCTCTCATATGGCTGTCTTCCCAGATGCTAACCTTAATGATATCCGCGGCCATCTTTAACATTGGTGGCTCTTTAATGGGTCCCAGCACGTCCACTCTGGTAAGCAAAAACGCCTTAGGTGCTCAAGGTGCTTCCATCGGACTTATGCAATCCTTTGGTAGTTTAGGCCGGATTTTGGGACCGGTGATAGGGGGCATCCTTTATGGGATTCAGATGAATATTCCTTATATGACTGGGGCGAGCATTTTACTACTTATTGCCATCCTGTCGCTACAAAGGATCGATAAGTATGACCTTGCTGGCAACCATACTAAGAAACCCTCCCAGGAATAAAAAGGAGGGTTTCTTAGTGCGTTCCTACTGTTCATATTTGTCGATAAAATAATCCACGATATCTTCTACAGATACCAGACCGATCACCCTTTGATCTTCCACCACAGGCAGAGCCACGATATTATTATTTCTTAGTTTTTTCCCTACGGTGATGATATCTTCATCTTTAGTAGCAGTTATTACTTCTTTAGATATAACCCTATTCAAGGGGTAGCTTTGATAATGCCCCGGGTCTGATAAAAAACGATAGATGTCGGCCTTAACTACCATACCAATTAGATGATTATCTTCGTCAACTACCGGTGCGCCGTTAATTTTCTTCTCATTCATTATTTTTAATGCTTGCTCTACGAGGTCTTCCCCTTTGAAAACCCAAACTCGTCTATGCATAATTTCACTGATGTTCATTATCAATCCCCCTTTTTTGTTACTGTGGTAAGTTCAACATGTATTAAAATATACCTTTCTATTTATGTACGATGTTATTATTTTGTAATCCTAGAATGACAAGCCGTTAACCCAATTTTTACTTGCCTTGGACAAACCTAGTGATTTATAATTGAATGCGGAAAGGGGATGAGAGACGTGAAACATATCAAAACCTTAAATAAGAACTCCTTACAAGCAACCCTGAAAACCGGTGGTTGCGGTGAGTGTGCCACTTCCTGCCAATCCGCATGCAAAACCTCTTGCACCGTAGGCAACCAGGTTTGTGTTAAAAAGGCTTAAGCAGTATAAGTAGGATACACAGCAAAACCACAACCTTGTCTCCTTTGGGACCCGTTCCCCCTGGGGATAAGGTAATTTTTTTGTGATTATATAAATTAATGATATAAAGCGAGGGTTTGTTGTGCTGCATAAATTTAAATTTGATGGTGTCCACGTGGTTGTGGATGTCCACAGTGGTGCGGTCCATGTGGTGGATGAATTAGTTTGGGAAATTTTACATATTTATGAAGACAAAACTCCAGAGGAAATAATCCCGGCAATGTCCGGTAAATACTCCTCAGATCAGATCCAGCAGGCACTGAGTGAAATTAAGAATCTAATTGATGAAGGCTTGTTATTTACTAAAGATTCTCAGCAAGAAGGCTACCAGCCTCGGCGCGATGGAGTGGTGAAGGCCTTGTGCCTACATGCAGCCCATGATTGTAACTTGCGCTGCAAGTATTGCTTTGCCGGTCAAGGTCAATTTGGTGGTCCCAGTGGGCTGCTCTCCCTGGAAGTAGGCCGAGCTGCCATTGATTTTTTAATTGCCCAATCAGGAAATCGAAAAAACGTAGAAATTGACTTTTTTGGCGGGGAACCCTTGTTGAATTTTAAGGTAATTAAAGAATTGGTTCCCTATGGCAACGAAAGAGCTAAGCAAGCTGGCAAAAAGCTCAAATTTACCCTGACAACCAACGGTGTGTTACTAAACCAAGAAGTTCAGCAATTCCTCTTGGATAATCAAATGGCTGCGGTGCTGAGCCTGGATGGTAGACCTGAAGTACATGATGCGATGCGGCCCACACCCCGTGGTAAAGGCTCCTATGAGCAGGTGGTCAAAGCTTTCCGGGAATATGTAGAGCAGCAACCTCCGGCAGGGTACTATATCCGGGGCACCTTTACCCGTCATAACCTGGATTTTAGCCAGGATGTAATGCACATGGCGGAATTGGGGTTCCAAGATATTTCTGTGGAACCCGTGGTGGCCGGGTTTGACACGGATTATGCCTTTCAGGAAGCAGATTTACCGTTCCTAATGGAACAGTATGAGAAGCTAACCAGACAGCTTTGGGAACGGAGAGAAGCTGGTCAACCCATAAATTTCTTCCATTTTAATATTGATCTGAGTGGTGGTCCCTGTCTACCGAAACGTCTCTCTGGCTGTGGGGCGGGCTATGAATACTTGGCTGTTACACCGGAGGGAGATTTGTATCCCTGTCATCAGTTTGTGGGTAACGCAGATTTCTTATTGGGAACCGTGAAAGAGGGTATCCAGAACCAAGAAATTATTGAAAACTTCCGCCAAGCGCACATTTACAATAAACCAGAATGCATAGATTGCTGGGCGAAATTCTATTGCAGCGGCGGTTGTCATGCCAATGCCTGGGCCTTCAATAAGGATTTGTTACGTCCTTATCAGCTGGGCTGTCAACTAGCTCGCAAGCGTTTTGAATGTGCTATTTACTTGCAAATAAAACAGGCTGGCTTAGCATAATAAAATACTCCGTTTCCCTTGTTGGGGAGACGGAGTGTTTTGTCATACCGGCCAAAACTTTACGTAGCCTCCATTATATGATATAATTATGACTGCCTTATTTTCCCTTTCTACGACTTATTTGCCAATTAAATAGGGGTTTCTTAGTAATAAAGGGGAGTTTTATCGAGAGGAGTTGAACCATGCAAGTTCAGAATCAGTTAAGTACCTTTAAGGACTGGTTACAAAAACAACCTAAAGTATTGAAACAGGGAATGGCTGGGTTTTTAGCCGTGATACTGTTATGCGGTATCGTTTCGATGGTTAAGACTAGTGCAGCCTGTGCGGTGGAATTAGACGGAAAAGTAGTTGCTGTTGTTAAAAACAAAGAGATGGCTCAAGCTGTAGTTAACGAGTTAACGAAAGAACAACAACAAAATGCTATTACTGTAAAGCCAGAACAAACGATTACATATAAAACCAGCAGATCTCACAATGCGTTAGTTAGTAAAGAACAACTTCAAAAATTGCTGGCTGACCGCCTTACCTTCCAGGCAACTGCCGCAGGTATTAAGGTGCGGGGAGGTCTCAAGCTGGCGGTTAAAGATAAAGCAACTGCAGAAAAAGTACTTGAGAAGCTGAAACAATCCTATTCCATGGGTTCCGATTACAAGGTTAGTTTCAAAGAACCTGTGCAAATAGAAGAAGTTTCCCTGGCTAGCAACAAGGTTTTGTCCGAAGAGGCTGCTATTAAAAGATTAAAGGGCGAGTCTGATGTCCCCAGGTATTACACCGTTAAAGAAGGAGATACTCTGTGGGATATTGCCAACCTCTTTAAAGTGAGTCCCGAAGAACTACAAGAAGCTAACCCCGGATTTACCCCAGAAACCATGCAAATTGATCAAAAAGTTAAAATGGTTGGAGCTCTGGAGCCTGTTGTTAATGTGGTCGCTACTGCTGAAACAACGGTTAAAGAAGAAACTGTATTGCCCCAGCAGATTAAAAAGAATCCCAAACTCCCCTTTGGCCAGAGCAAAGTTATTCAAGCAGGTGAAAGAGGACTCAAAGAAGTTACTTATCAAATTATCGCTGTTAACGGCATGGAGACCGAAAGAAAGGTGCTCAATGCCAAAGTTCTTAAGGAAGCAAAAGCACAGATTGTCGAAAGAAGTGCCCAGACCATGGTGGCCTCCCGTGGGGTCAGGCCAGGTGGTGCAGTGCTCTCACCCTTTGGCACGAGAAATGGCCGTATGCACACCGGAGTGGATTTGGCCAGGGCCTATGGCTCAGTAGTTGGTTCTTATAATTCCGGTAAAGTAGTCCGAGCTGGCTGGTATGGAGCCTACGGAAATTGTGTAGATGTCAATCATGGTAATGGTGTTGTTACCCGTTATGCTCACTTATCCAGCATCAGTGTTTCGGTTGGGCAAACGGTTGAAAAGGGACAAGCCATTGGAAAAGTTGGATCCACTGGTAGATCCACCGGGCCACACCTTCACTTTGAAGTTATTGTTAATGGGGCTCCCAGAAATCCCCTTAATTATATATAAGACGTATGAAACCTCCCATATGTTTCGTGGGAGGTTTACTTTTATAAAAAGATTTGTTATGATTGTCCATAGCAATTAATGGAAGATCAATGAGGTGAAAAGATGATCTTTAGAAGATTATCCCCCAGAGCTAAGCAAAAACGTTTGCAAAGAATTGTTATGGGGGTATTGGCGGCAGTGCTGGCCTTAGGTTTGATTGCCTCCTCCATCGCTTGGACTGGCGGAAGCCAAACAGAGCCTCCGAAAACCGTAGAGGATAGGATAAAACTCCTAGAAGGACAAGCCAAGAAGAAACCCGAGGACAAAGGGGTATTGTTACCTCTGGCTGCAAATTATTCTCAGGTAGGGAAGGTTGAGCAGGCCACAGAAACCTACGAAAAAGTTTTAAAACTAGACCCAAAGAATATTTCTGTACATCAAGAATTGTCTTTATTGTATTACACCCAGGGTAAATCGGATAAAGCTCTACAGTTATTAGAAAGTGCTCTTAAAATTGAACCCAATAACGTTGAAGTAAACTACCAGTATGCTAAATTATTAGCAGAGAAAAAGGATTACTCGGCAGCCATAACTGCTATGGAAAAGGTTACTGCTGCGGAAAAAGAAGGATCGCGAGCTGAAGAAGCAAGGAAGTCGATTGAAGCTTGGAAAATGGAAGTCGGGCAGTAATTTGGCCCGGCTTTTTTGTACTTTCAGATAGTATTAAATTTCTATTGATGAAAGGATAAGAAGAACTAAGGCTTCTGCCTGTCGGCATAAGCCAAGTTTCACTAATATTTCCACTAGGACTGGCACTCTCACAACGAATATAATAGAACTAAGTAATTAGTTAGTTGGGAGGTGCCAGTATGCCGCAGACTGTTCGCAGTGCAAACATATCGAAAGCTTATAAACTTATCGGTATTGCTATGGCTGCCTTACTTATTGTGGCAGCTGTTTTTATGAAACTACCTATGACGATTCGTTCGGGAGCTTATATGGTGTTTCGAGAAAGTTTAAAGTATAAGGCAATATGGACAAGTCGTGATATGGAAACCTTACATGGCGAACATTTTATGGTTCGTTATACAACAGATAATAAAAGGGATGCCCAATTGGTTTTAAATACGGCAGAAAAATTTTATCAACCCATTGCTGATAAATACGGCTATGATGGACGGGGTAAAATCCCGGTAATTGTCTACCCTTCCCGGCCGGAACTAAACCGTAATTTTGGTTGGCCAGCCAACGAAAGTGCGATGGGCGTTTATTGGGCCGGAGTAATCCGGGTTTTATCTCCTAATGTTTGGGTTACTGAAACAGACGCTAAAGAATACCGAGATGTTTTTATCAATTCTGGACCTATGGCCCATGAATTTACTCACCTAGTGGTGGATTACATGAGCCAAGGTAATTACACCCGTTGGTTCACCGAAGGGTTAGCCCAATATGAAGAATATAAACTGACGGGCTTTGAATTTGATGAAACAGAGGCAACACTTAATCAACCCCTTTATCCGTTAAAAGAAATGGATGCCTATTTTGATAATTTGCCCAATCAGGCCTTGGCCTACCGTCAATCGTACCTGGCAGTCCGCTATATTGCCGACGTATATGGTGAAGAGGCTCTTAAAGATATCTTGCGACAACTGGCCAAGAATCAAAAGACCGAGCAGGCCATCACCGTTGTTTTAGGAGAGGAGTTTGACAAATTCGAAGCTAATTATCAGAGCTGGGCTTTAGAGCAAGAAGCTGGAAACCAATTGTAGGCTTTTTTGGCCAGATTTTACTAACAAAGCAGGAATTAACTAGAATTTTAGCGAATACATTCATGTTGTAACGGGGAGCGCACTATTTACAGGAGGTCAATCAGTTGAGCAAACTCATCATTGCAGGAGGACAACCGCTCCA
The DNA here is from genome assembly GCA_946411205.1 of uncultured Desulfotomaculum sp. GTDB lineage: Bacteria > Bacillota > Desulfotomaculia > Desulfotomaculales > Desulfotomaculaceae > Desulfotomaculum. The sequence continues at coordinate 4,987 of CAMKDG010000012.1, read as the reverse complement.
GGGAAAAATAAAAATAAGTGGTGCCAAAAATGCTTCCCTCGCTATTCTATGTGGTGCTTTATTAGCGGAGGAAGAGGTAATCATAGAAAATGTTCCGGATATTAGTGATGTTCGGACTGTCTTAGAAATTCTGGGAACTATGGGTGTCAAAGTAAGCCGGTTGGCTGAGGAAGTAATATCTTTACAAAGTCCAGATCAGTTAGTTGAAGAGGCTCCGTATGAATTGGTAAAGAAGTTACGAGCTTCCAATTTATTGCTAGGGCCGATGTTAGCTCGTTATGGCAAAGCATCCGTCTCTTTACCGGGCGGTTGTAATATTGGTGTGCGCCCGATGGATTTGCATTTTAAAGGCTTAGTGGCTCTGGGAGCGGAACTGAATCTCGAAAGAGGTTCCATCCAAGGAAAAACAGGTCGTCTGTGTGGCAATATGATTTACCTGGATTTTCCCAGTGTGGGGGCTACGGAGAATATCATGATGGCAGCCTGTTTGGCCGAAGGTCAAACAATCATCGAAAATGCTGCCAAGGAACCAGAAATTGTTGACCTAGCCAACTTCCTTAATGCCCTGGGTGCTAAAGTGCGCGGTGCAGGCACGGATTTAATTAAGATCGAAGGAGTCCCCGTGCTAAAGGGTGGCCGCTATTCTGTAATACCCGACCGGATAGAGGCAGGTACCTTTATGGTGGCGGCTGCAGCCACCAGGGGCGATGTACTTCTAGAAAATGTTATTCCCCGTCATCTGGAACCACTGAGTGCCAAGCTAAGAGAGGCTAATGTAGATGTAGAAATAGGAGAAGACTCCATCTATATTAAGGCCAGCAACTTTGCCGCTAAGAATATCGACATAAAAACCATGCCCTATCCCGGCTTCCCGACTGATATGCAGTCTCAAATGATGTCATTCCTGTCTACGGTACCGGGACCTAGCATTATAGTGGAAAATATCTTTGAAAACCGCTTTCGGGTAGCCGATGAACTTAAACGCATGGGTGCCAACATCAAAGTAGAAGGCCGCATGGCGGTCATTGAAGGGGTTTCCTTCTTGCAGGGTGCCAAAGTGAAAGCCACCGACCTACGGGCAGGTGCAGCTTTGGTGATTGCTGCTTTAATGGCCACAGGTGAAACAGAGATCAGTGACGTTCAATACGTTGACCGAGGCTATACCAACCTGGAACAAAAACTGACCAGCCTGGGTGCCCGTATTCGCAGAGCATAGTTTTATATAAATAAGGTAAACAATAATAAAGGCGTGCCAACGGCACGCCTTTATTCATAGGTACAAGTAAGGAGATTAAGATGAAGCTATCAATTCTTACCGTGGGCAAATTGAAAGAAAAATACCTGGCTGATGGCATCAAAGAATACCTAAAACGTCTGGGACCCTACGCCAAAGTGGAGATCCTGGAAGTCCCTGACGAACCCTGCCCCGAAAATGCCCCGCCAGCCATCGAAGAACAAATTAAACAAAAGGAGGCCGACCGCCTCCAAAAGAAACTCCGCCAGGGCACTTTTCTGGTAATCCTAGACCCCAGGGGAAAAATGCACTCCTCTGAGGAAATGGCTGATAAACTACAACTCCTAGCCCTTAATGGCCGCAGCGACATCACCTTCATCATCGGCGGCTCCCTGGGTCTATCGTCCTCCCTGGTTCAGCAGGCCGACCTACTACTCTCACTCTCCAAACTAACCTTTCCGCATCAGTTAGTAAGGCTGATGCTGGTGGAACAGGTTTATCGGTGGTTTAGGATAATGAAGGGTGAACCGTATCATAAGTGACAACGAACCGCCTCTTCTAAGAGAATAGAAGGGGCGGTGTTGGCATAGGTTTGACTCTCAGAGTGTACGAAGAGAGCTTATAAGCTTGCGAAATGCTGATAAAATAAGGTTTTTGGGGATGCAACTTAAGCTTGCTGGCTGGTGCAACTAGATCTATCTTTACTTTTACCAAATTCTTTACTCATAATAAAATCATTAATAGCAGGGAGTGATCACTGAAATGAAGTTTGCGGAAAAGTTGAAAAAAGAAAGAAAAGATAAAGATTGGTCTCAAGAAGAACTAGCAGAAAAACTTTTTGTAAGCAGACAGTCCGTTTCAAAATGGGAGAATGGGCAAAATTACCCCAGTATTGAAATCGTTATTAAATTAAGTGATCTCTTTGGCGTTACAATTGATGAATTATTAAGGAGTGATGAAGAGTTGAAAGATAAAGTAATTAACGATAGTAGACAGTTGGCTTATCCAAAACTCAAATTATTATTTGATGCTTTATTTTTAATGGGCGTGGCTCTTTTAATAACTAAGTTAGGAATCCTTATGCTAAATAAATTTACTCCGGTAGAAATCACTTTATATGGGGGATCGTTATTTTGGAACCTTGGCCCTTTGATTTTAATGATTGGTGCAGGAATTGGATCCGGTGTAGTTAAAGATAAGTATAAAGAAAAATAATGCAGGCCTGACCCCGTCTCCCTAACAATCTGATAAAAATTTATTCAGTTTTTCTTTCAACTGGGGAGTAATTTCGGTTAACGGTAATCTTAGTTCCGGCGAGTCAATAATAGCTAATTTATTTAAACAGTACTTGATAGGCGCAGGATTAGGTTCTTCAAATAACAAAGGAATGAAGCTATATAGACTCTTCCACGTTTCTAACGCTAATAGGTGATTGTTATTTTTTACTGCGTTAAAAACCTCAATAAATTCTTTCGGCTTTAGATGGGCTGAAGCCAGAATTCCTCCGTTACCACCTAGGGTTAGGGTCGTATAAAAAAGTGCATCCTCACCGGTTAATATAGAAAAATTTTCGGGTGGGTTTAATAATAAATCGGTTGTCTGTTTTATATCCCCGCACGAATCTTTAATTGCTACGATATTTTTTATCTCTGCTAACTTAAAAATAGTTTCATTTTCTATATTTCTGCCAGTTCTATATGGGATATTATATATAATAATATCCGAGCTTGTTGCTTCTGAGATTTTAAGAAAATGTTCAAGAATGCCTCTTTGGCTAGGCCGATTGTAATAGGGGCATACAGATAGAATACCATTAACCTTATTTTTTTCTACTAATTTTAGCTTGTGAATAACTTTCTTTGTATTGTTGCCACCTAATCCAACATAAACAGGAACACGATTATTATTGTATTCCATTGTTTTTTCAATTATTTCTTCCATTTCATACTCTGAAACAGTTGGACTTTCCCCGGTTGTGCCTAATGGAATAAGTCCGGTAACACCTTGGCTTATATAATAGTCAATCATTTTTTTATAGGAAACAAAATCAATTTGATCGTTTTTAAAGGGTGTTACTAATGGTACTAATACTCCTTCAATCTTCATGGTATCCCTCCATTAAAATAACATTTTCCATCATCCAGAAAGATTAATTTAGTCGGTGGACTTTTATTAGGAAAAATTATAACATAAGGGAAAGAATCGGTAAAATTAATTAATGTGATGAATTTAATCGAAAAAAATGATTATTTCCTAGGAGAACTTTATGGAATTACGTCAATTAAGGACCTTCTTGACCATTGCTAAACTAGAAAGTTTTACCCAGGCAGCTGAAGCCTTGGGCTATGCCCAATCATCTGTTACAGCCCAAGTTCGCTTGTTAGAGGAATCCCTGGGAGTAAAGTTGTTTGAACGTTTAGGTAGGCGAATTATACTAACTCAAGAGGCTAAAAATTTGATACCTTACGCTGAACAAATTTTAAAGCTTGTCTCTGAGGCCCATAATGTAGTATCAGGAACATCGATACCCAAGGGTACATTAACCATTGGAACGGTGGAATCCCTATCTATCACACGCCTGCCAAAAGTGTTTGAAGAATACCACAATCGCTATCCGAATGTGGAAATTGTCCTAAATTTTGATGTTTGCCGGAAAAACCTGCGGCTTTTACGGACAAATGTTTTGGATGTGACGTTTATTATTGACCGGAAACTGAACTCCCAGGAATTCATTGTGGAGGAACTAACACCTGAGCAAATTACTGTGCTAGTCTCACCGGGTCATCATCTTGCGGCTAAGAAGGAGATCTGTCCCGGCGACTTGCAAGGGGAGAGTTTAATTTTAACAGAAGAAGAATGCACGTATCGAATTATTCTTGAAAACATTCTGTCCGAGGCCGGTGTACAGCCTAAGTATAAAATGGGGGTTAATAGTATTCAGGCTATCAAGCAATTTACCATAAGCGGCCTTGGCGTTACACTGTTACCTGAGACAGCCGTTAAACAGGAAGTGGAAACCGGTCAATTGGTCAAAATACCTTGGGCAGGCCCTGATTTTAAACTTATTAATCAATTGGTTTACCATAAAGATAAGTGGATGTCACCGACTTTGCAATCTTTTTTAGAATTAACTCGTCAGATGTTGAAGGTATCAATTACATAAACGATACAGAGGACTTTACTTGATGATAATTCTAAGCTTATCGGAGAGTTAAAGGACAAGTTAGGTAATAAATAAGTGTCGGTCGTAGGAGCATTATCCCTACGATTGGCACTTTTTTGTATAAATTATGCTAATTAGAAACATCATAAAATATATTGACCGATCGGTTAGCAAGTGCTATGCTTATGCTGACCGGGTGGTTAGCATGATGGAGAGGGGGTATGGCACTCTGCCTGTACAACTTTACGATAAAGATCAAATTTGGGATGACTGTTTGGCTGTCTTTGCCCGCCATGGATATAAAAATACTTCCACCGTGATGCTTGCGGAGGCGGCGGGTGTCTCTAAGGCTCTGATCTTTCATCATTTCAAAAGCAAGAAAGAACTGTATCTCAGCGTTTTAGACCGCTGCTTTGAGAGAGCAAGGCGAGAAGTGGGTATTGACCCTTTGGCGGAATACCAAGATTTTTTTGAGGCTATTGAAAAATACACCCCTATAAAACTTGATTATTTAAAGAAGAACCCCAACGTATACAATGATATGCTCCCCTTGTGGTAGACAGTTGAAATAAAAAAACTGACTACCACAA